>JAHECY010000173.1 GCA_024641505.1 Gammaproteobacteria bacterium | reverse complement strand
TGATGTTTATTTTAAGTATTCTGTATCTGTCCGTGAGGCGTGATATTATCCCAACGTGATGATTTGCTCCTCTCGTCTATCACGATTTTAGGCGGCCAGCAGGCCGCCTTTTTTTATATAGAAATATCTAAGTGTCATCTATTTGTAATATTACCTGTGTTCTGATGTGAGGTAGTTGAAACGAGTTAGTGCAAAGGAGGTGAGGTCCATGAGAAAAAAATCAGGTTTTTCAGCGCTTCTGCTCGTCGGTGTTTTATTGATGCTCACTGCCTGTGGTGGTGGGGATGGTGGAACGCCGCCGCCTGGGGCAGAACCACCACCCGATCAGCAACCTTCCGGGAGCAGTGGCAACTGGGACCAGATGATATGGGATCAGGATAACTGGTCCTGATTGGATAAAAAATATTTCCTATAGTGGAGAATAGCTATGAATATCAAAAAGCCTATGAATCAAATTATCGGCGTCGTGGTTTTGTCGATGGGTGTCTTGTCATCGGCTGTTGCTGGAAACGTGACGATTGCCAATACCTTTTCCGCCGGCACTCCGGCCAAGGCGGCTGAGGTGAATACCAATTTCAATGATATAGCGGCACAGGTCAATGATAACGATGCACGTATCACCAGCAATACCACTAATAAGCAAGATCGCATAACCGGCACCTGTAATTCAGGCTACGCTATTCGATCAATCGCAGCCAATGGCACCGTTATCTGTGAATTGGATGATACAGGAATCGGTAGTATTACTACGGGTGCCGGGCTGACAGGGGGTGGTTCTGGCGCGGCGGTTAGTCTGTCCATTGCCAATGGTGGTGTAGGTACAAACCAGATTGCCGATAGCGCGGTGACCGGCGCCAAAATTGCCAACGGGACCATCACCAATACCGACATCAATGCCGCTGCCGCCATTGCCGCCAGTAAGATCGCCGGGGATATGGGTATCGAATACAATAATACCTTTTGGTCGAATGGTAATATTCCGACAACAATCACTTCAGTAGGCAGTATCGTTGTCAGCGCACCCAGCGCAGGCACCGTGCTGTTGTTTCTGAATGGAACAGCAAATTATAATGGGGTCAACCAGCTTCTGGTGGCCGGGATTGGTACGGCAAACAATGCCTTCAATATAGCCAGGTCAATAACCCCGCAAACAAATGCGCATCCATTTATGGTTATGTGGGCTACTCCGGTTAACAATGCCGGTAACTACACATACCATGCCTTGTTCGAGACGATTGACCCATCAAGTTGCTGCACAGCCAATGTGTATGATGTGAACCTGGTTGCCTTGTTCATTCCGAAGAGATATTAAGGTGCATGTCTCTGTTGAATGCGATATGGATAATGCAAAACTCTGTCATCGTCTATGAAAAAGATTACAGACAACACAGCCTGGTTACAAGTGTTTGTGCTTGTAACCGGGATTTTTCTCAGTGGATGTGATGGTGCCGGATGGCAAATTGAACAGGTAGTCGACACCTCGGCACCCATCTCCCCTGCGGTTTCCTGTCTGGACATGGATGGTGATCAATGTGCAAAACAGCAGGCGGGTATCGGCAATGCGAGGCTGGTTGATCCGGTCCGGCAAATGGCACTGCCGGTAGAGGATGGTTCGGTTCCCGTAAAAGAAGTGATCGAGTTGACAGTAGAGAGTCAGCCGACTTCGGCAGAGGACAACCGGAGACCGTTGTCCGTGCCGGAGTTATCTCAGCAAGCCCTCTATGATGATGACGCGCAGCAGCGGGTCATTGCGGTTAATAGCCTCGCGCATTATCGGGACGAGGTATCTACCGCGACCTTGTTGCAGTCCGCCTCTGACCCCGATGCGGCAATACGCTATCAGGCGATTCAGACCCTGCGCTATGCCGTTGCTGACGGTCTGGATACAGACGGGCGTATTACAACGGTTTTACATCAGGCCTTGCTGGATGGTGACCTGCGGGTGGCTGATCTGGCGAGGCAGATAGACGGTGAGCTGAAAAAGAGCCGTGAGGGTGATATTGCGGATCATTAGACTGGATACGGTCTTGCATTATTACGCCGTAACAAATCTATCGTGAGCGACCACCATATCAGCAACACGCTGACAGGCGTATTCCGTGGCAGCAGTTTTAATTCTGAGTATTCGTGTCGGTATTTATGAATCAGTCTGGTTTGGCATTCTTTTGGGATTTTTCACCGACACCGGGTAATTGGCATGGTATTATCCCGGAGTATATAGAGGGCCACAGGATAACAAGGTCCCGGTGACGACGCGCATAGTCACACATCAGGTGAAGAAGATGGAGCAAATTAGACTAAATACAGGGGGCTGGTCTGCGCTGGCGTTGGCGGTGTGTTCTGTCCTGTCGGTCAGCGAGGTGTATGCCGAGGTGGTGCTGGATAGTACGGTGCAGGCCTGTCAACCTTCCTGCAATCTCGCTGGCCCCGATTATCAGATCAATGCCGAACAAGGCCAGCTTCATGGCCAAAATCTATTTCACAGTTTCCAGGACTTCAACCTGACCAGTGCTGAGAGCGCGACCTTCAATGGCCCGGCTGCGGTGCAGAATATTATCGGCCGGGTGACCGGGGGAAATATTTCCTCCATCGACGGCACCATCAATAGCACGATCAGCGGCGCCAATCTCTGGTTGATCAATCCCGCCGGTATGGTGTTCGGTGCCAATGCCCGTTTGAATATCAGCGGCTCCTTTCATGCCAGTACGGCGGATTATTTAGTGCTGGGGAATGATGGTCGGTTTTATGCGGATAAAGCCAACCTGGAAAAGTCCATTCTGACATCGTCACCACCGGCGGCCTTTGGCTTCCTCGATGCTGTGGTAGCACCGATCACGGTGAACGGCAGTCAGCTGAAAGTGCCGACAGGTAAAACACTGTCCATAGTGGCGGGGGATATCGAGATCATCGGTCAAGGTGGGTCTGCCACGGTCCTGGATCTCGATATTGATCCCGTCGTACTGCGGGCGGCCAGTGGTCGGATCAATCTGGTCAGTGTGGCATCGGCCGGCGATGTGAGGTTTGCGGCTGAGGGGCTTGATACCCAGTCCATGACCCTGGGCAATATTAATATACGGTACGGCGCCGCTGTAACAACCCGAGGCGATCCGGGCGGCACGGTTTATATTCGTGCCGGTCAATTTGTGATGGAAAACAGTATTCTGGATTCGGGAAATCTGGGCGCGATCGATCACGCGGGCAAGGCAATGGATATTCGTGTCTCAGGGGAAATGCGCATGTTAAGTGGCACAGGCTCCAATGATACCAATAATCCCGTTGTTGGCCCCTCTGCCATTTTTGCCTCTTCCAGTGGTGCGGGTTCGGCCGGGGATATCGTCATCGATGCGAAAGAACTGTTCCTGCAGGGTGACCCAGTGGCAGGTGTATATACATCAATTGCATCCAGGGTTTTTGACACTGGCAATAGTGGCAACATCTGGATAACAAGTGATGTTTTACAGCTTGATGCAAATTCGGCAATCGTCACTCAATCCTTTAACGCCGGTAATAGCGGTGACATTGTCATTGATGCCCGCCTCTTTAATATACATGGCACCGAAGGTTTGACCTTTGTTTCCACCAGCACATACAGCAGCGGGAATGCGGGCAATATGACCGTTACTGTTGATGAACTTGTCGCGCAGGGTAATAGTGGTTTTGTGGGACTGGCCACCCAGGTCAGCGCGGATTCTAATGCGAACGCCGATACCGGATTAATGAGCGTCAAGGCAAGGAGTATCAAATTACTGGATGGTGCGCAGTTCAATGCGTCGGTTTTCAGTGGCGCCGGGCAGGGCGCCACAGGTGGCATCCAGGTTTCGGCGGATGATATTCTGATCTCGGGAAAAGATTCAAATGCCTACAGTGCAGGTATCTTTACCAATATTAACGGTGATGCGGCGAGCAATGGTGGGGACATACTGGTTAATGCCAATAACCTGGATGTTGTCAACGGTGGGCAAATCAGTTCGGAAGTCGGTACGTGGACCCCTGGTACAGGGGGCAATATCACATTGAATACTACAAACCTGAAAATAACCAACGGTGGCAAGGTCACTTCCTCCAGCTTTGGCTCAGGGGCGGCAGGTAATATTAAAATATCGGCTGCGAATATTGACCTCGACGGGGTCAATCCCAATGGTGAAATTTCGGGTATCTATGCCTCAACCGGTGCGGTTGGTGCACCCGCCGGTAATATCGATATCGTCACCAGCCGACTTGCCGTCAATAACGGGGCCCGGATCAGCAGCCAAACCTTTGGTATGGGGACGTCGGGATTGATCAATATCCAGGCCGATAATCTTACTGTTGCTGGTTTTGATCCTGACTCAGGTAGTGCCTCTGCCATCATGGCGTCTTCCGAGAAAGCGCCCGGTTATGAAGCC
>JAHECY010000172.1 GCA_024641505.1 Gammaproteobacteria bacterium | reverse complement strand
ACAAGGTCGCCGCCTACACCGCCGGCAAGATGCAGAAATTTCGTATCCGGGTGGTTGCGGGTGACAAGGTAAAAATCGAGATGTCGCCCTATGATCTCAGCAAGGGTCGCATCAGCTTTCGTTACAAAATCTAGAGCAACATACGGAGCAGGTCTTTCGCCGCCACATCACAATATGTAATGCGTCATCGAAAGACCTGACACCATATACGCCTCAATGCTTGTCCCGAACCGACATGATGTAGCTCACGACATCTTGCAGTTGTTCCGCGGATAAGTCATCGCCCCAATCGGGCATATCCTCCGAACGTCCAACGCCTTTCCCGCCTTTCCTGGTGACATCCTCCATATAGGGCCTGGCGGAGCCCGCTACATGGAAATTGGTAGGCGCAGGCTTATATTTCCAGGAATCTTTGCCCCGGCCATCGGCGTTCACACCGTGACACTTCGCGCAAAACTTATCATAGACGATGTGTCCGCGCGTTGCCGCGGCGTCTCCGGAATTGTCTGCCGCAAAGGTATAACCGCTAACCGCCGCCAACAGTATTGCCACGACCGTTCTCATCAAAACACCTCCTGATAATAAAATTACGAGCAGCGCCAGTGCTGCTCGTTTGGTATCGCCGAATGCCGCCTTATGTACAGCCGCTGACTTCGCACGACAGGCACAGCACTACTTCCCGCCCATGTGCGCAGCGAGCATCGGCAGCGCTACTTCAAGGTCGCCAGAAAAGCCAGAAGATTCGCCCGCGCCTTGGCATCCGGCAGACCGTCATATTTCATCTTGCCGGTGGGCACCACGCCCTTCGGTTTCGTAATATATTCATCGATCTTGTCGGCGCTCCACACGGTATTGAGCGCACGCATGCCGTCTGAATATTGAAAATCGGCAATCGAAGCTGAATTTCGACCGACAACGCCAAATAACGAAGGACCTTTCTTGTTTTTACCGGGCTTGATGCTATGACAATCGGAACACTCCTGGTCAAAAACGTCATGGCCGACATTGGCATCGCCGGACTCTACCGCATGCGCGGCGCTCATCGTCATCAAGGGCGACGATAGCGCGAACGCCAGCAACAGGGGAGGTAAACCGCCTCGCGGTTTTATCATTGCCGCCTCCTTACAAAGATGCCCAGGCAAACGCCATCAAGGTATTGGCATCGCTGGCATTGCTGCTCACACCGTTGAGTTTATTGTATTCGGTATATTGCAGCCCCAGACGCAGGTTTGCCAACGGCGCCTGCCAGGAGCTTTCTTTACCGAACGGCGACCAATCGGCTTGCAGCATTAGGCCGGTGGTATCGAGTTTGGCACTGCTGTCATCCGCGGTACTGAAGTAGCGCACGGTGCCGCCATACGACTTGTCATAATAATAAGAACCCGCGATATTTAACTGATCCAGGTTGGACTTTTCATCCGCTACGGTACGCGCTTCATGAAGGTAGGAGCCATTCACGGAAAAAATGTTCATTCGGTTTCCAAGGAACTGATAATGACCATCGATACCGTAATCGGCAAACTTATCGCCGGCGCCCGATGCATTACGATCACGCAACTCGGCGGACATACCGACAACACCCACGGAATAGGAATAGGCGCGCTTATCCTTGAAATACGCCACCCGCCAGTAAGGTGCCAAGCCATTGACTTCCGGTCCCGGATCGACATTCACGGTACCCAGAAAGTTATTGCTAAGCGAGGAATAATTGCCAAGCTCCGCGTACACGCCATTGTTTAGTTGCGCATAAGCCGTAACCCCCATGACGGTACCGGCGATCATATCATCGAGTAAGGGCCCGGCTTCCGGACCGGGCGCGAGATCCGAAGAGGTATAAGGAAATCGCCATGCCGGGAGCGTATTGAACGGATCCTGCATCGCCGGATTGTTATTGACGGTAACGCCAAAGGTACCCTCTTGTCCAAGTAAAGTGGTTTCAGTGGCATAACGTAACTCCGTATTGTCGAGGGCTGTTGCCTTGTCGATATCGGAATAAGTCACCTGCGCGAACGCGCCGAAGCCATCATAGAGCTTACCCGCGACGAAACCGGAAAGTTCCTGCAACGCGAGGTTGTTATTCTTGCTTAGATCCTCGGGCGGCGGGTCCTGATCTTTAGCGGTATGCGTATAGTTTTCGATCAGCATCGCGGCCAAGGGAATGTGCCCATCCTTGCCATCGGACTCGGTATACCCTCCCAGCTTGAATTTCATACCATGCGCCGTCAGTTGCGGCCCATAGGCCCCGACATGACAAGCATCGCAGGCTTCACCTGTTTGTCGCGCGAAACTCGGCAGCGCCAATGCCTCCGACATACCAGTGGCGCTAAACACCAACACTATCAACGTACTACGAATATAACTCGAAAAGTTCTTACCCGATCGCAGATACATACACGTCTCCACTTATTGTTCATTTATTTAGGATTACTGGGAACACCGCCCACTTTGAATAACGTGCTCATTGGAAGTTCCATCATCTGCTCTTAATAAATGGCACATGCGGATATTTAACGCACTTTACGGAAAACGTAGGCACCGCTCTCCCACCATGAATCGGGCGAGGCGCGAAAGAGTAACATTGTTTCAGCACGACAAGATCGTTGCGGGGCGTACCTGCCAACAACAGGGAAAGGTGCCGAGGACCGGCCGAAGCGCAACCAGCCATAATGGTGACAGGTTACCGCGCGCATCCTCCCCGTTTGCTCTTAATTAATCATTAACATCGGCTTTGCAAATATCGTCGAAGGATTGCTAATATTTATGCGTCGATCATATAAATAAATTGGTATAGTACATTCTGACAAGCTAGCAATTATTTTCCCGGCCTTAGCCAATACTGGAGCAATAATTCATCCAGTGGTCGTGCCCATATGAGCGATGGACGATCGAACCACATGACAGCCATTACTAATCGCCATGTGTTTTTTACATGACGAAGCCAGTAAAATCATTGCCACCACCGCGCATTTTTCAGGAGCTGTTAATGAACGAATCAACGCTGTCTCCACCACGGTCGACAGCACCCAAGAAGATCCTGTTGGCAGGTCTTCTCACGCTTGCCATCGGCGGCGCCACGTGGGGCTATATCGACTATCAGGAACGCTACCCCACCACCGACGATGCCTATGTGCAAGCCCATGTCGTTCACATCGCCGCGGAGGTCCCGGGACGGGTAAGCGCGGTCTATGTCACGGATCATCAACACGTGGCCGCCGGCGACGTTTTGTTTGACATCGATCCCAGGTCTTATGAAATCACTCGCGACCAGGCACAAGCCGCGCTCGATCTGGCAACCCAAAGCGTAGCCGGCGCCGATAGCACAGTTACCGCCGCCGCCGCGGTCGTCGAGGACCGACGCGCGCGCCTGGAAGACGCGCGCCTGTCGAACCAGCGCATCGTTGATCTGGTGGCCAGCGGCAAAGTATCTCAGGCGCAGGCGGACGAGGCACGCGCCAACCTCAAGGTGGCGCAGGCGGCACTGGCGTCCGCCGAAGCGGACCTGGAACGGGCACGCATCGGTTTGGGCGCACCGGGTAAAAGTAACGCGCATTTACGACAAGCGGCGGCCAGCTTGCGCAAAGCGGAACTGGACCTGCACTACACGCATGTTGTAGCGCCAACCGCCGGCCAAGTCGTGAATCTGCGCCTGCGCCCCGGTAGCATGATTGAAATGCACAGGCCCCTGTTCCTGTTGGTGGACCCCGCCCAATGGTGGGTCGACGCCAACTATAAGGAAACCGATCTGGCGCGCATTCATCCCGGTCAGCCTGCAACTATCCGTGTGGACATGTATCCCGGAGTCACCTTCCGGGGCACCGTGGAGAGCCTCAGCCCCGCCAGTGGCGCCGCCTTTTCCCTGTTACCACCGGAAAACGCCACCGGTAATTGGATCAAGGTCACCCAGCGTTTTCCGGTGACGGTACGCATCGAAGCCCCGGACGCAAGCTATCCATTGCGCGTAGGCAGTAGCGCGACGGTCTCCATCGACACTACCCATGAACCTTGATAGCCCGGCCCCGGAACCGGTAGTCCAACGCTGGCTGGTCACCCTGGCGGTAATGATCACTACCGTCATGGTGGTGTTGGACATGACCATCGTCAATGTTGCTTTACCACATATGATGGCGTCCCTGGGGGCCACATCGCAACAAGTGACCTGGGTACTGACCGCCTACTTGGTAAGTCAGGCGGTGTTTGTCTCTCTCACCGGCTTCTTCGCCAAACGCTATGGGCAACGCCGACTGATCCTGGTGTGTATCGGCGGGTTCGTTGTAACCTCGGCCCTTTGCGGACAAGCGGGCAATATGGCAGAGATGGTGCTGTTTCGAGTCTTACAAGGCGCATTTGGCGCGCCGTTGATGCCACTGTCACAAGCGGTGATGGTGCAAAGCTTCGGGCGTGAACAACGGGGACAGGCGATGGCCATCTGGGGCATCGGCATCATGGTGGCCCCGGTGCTCGGTCCCACCTTGGGCGGTTACATT
>JAHECY010000171.1 GCA_024641505.1 Gammaproteobacteria bacterium | reverse complement strand
GTAACAACGTAACAACGTAACAACGTAACAACGTAACAACGTAACAACGTTGCCGGCTCAATGCTCGGTTTTCACCTGGTACTGCTGTTCTTTCTGGCATTCCAGGAAGATGCGCTTGGTGCAGGTGGCGCAGACATTGTGATCCAGCTTCTGATAAATCTCGGCTATGGCTTGCGACTTGGAATGGTAGAGATTTTCCTCGCCGATACTTTGAATATAGCCACCCTTGCGGAAAGGCTCGCATACGCCTTCCTTGACGCCATACATATACATGCCGCCGCCGCGTTTGCGGCGTTCCTCAGCTTCCTGGGCGAGAAATTCCGCACCCGCGACATCGATGAAATTGACCCCGATGGCGACCAGCAGCAGGTGTTTCTGGTCCGGATTTTTTTCCTCGAACCGGCGCAGACACTCGCGCACATGGTTGACCGCGCCGAAAAACAGCGAGCCGTCGATACGGGCGATTTTCAGTTGCGGGCATTCCGGCAATGCCGGATCGGTGTTGAACTTACGCTTCGGCAGACGCGCATCCGGTGCTCGTGTCAGAACGCGGGGGGTCGAGGTTTTACGCAGATACATCGCAAGGGACAGCATCACGCCCAGAAAAATCGCGAATTCCAGTTCCAGGAACAGAGTAGCCAGGAACGTAGTGACCAGAACGATGGTTTCGGACTTGCTGGTTTTGAGGATCTTATGGATATGATGAAAATCGATAATGCCGTAAGCCACCAGAAACAGGATGCCCGCCATCGCCGCATTGGGCAGGTAGGCCGCGAGCGGGGCCACCATCAAGACGATGATGATCAACATCAACCCGGCGAACACCGCCGCCAGCGGCGTTTTCGCGCCGGCTTCGTAATTTACGCCCGTGCGGTTGAAAGAACCGGTCGCCACATAGCCCGAGAAGAAGCTGCCCGCCAGATTGGACAGGCCCTGGCCGATGAATTCCTGGTTGCCGTCGATATGCTGACCGGCCTTGATGGCGACGGAACGGGCGATGGATACCGCTTCGGTAAGGGCAAACAAAGTGGCCGCCAATGCCGCTGGCGCCAGGGTTTTAATGGTCTCCAGGGAGAAATCCGGTGCCGATAATGGCGGTAACGTGGAAGGCAGCGCTCCCACGGTGGGCACACCCGTAACCTCGTGTCCGAAAATAAGTTCGATGATCAGAGAGATAAAAGTGCCGGCCAGCAACGCCGCCAGCATGTACGGAAACTTGCGCCAGAATTTCTTGACGACAATGCCACAGATCAAAGTAGCAATGCCGATGGTCAGTATATAGGGGTTGCTCTCAAAGAAATGCGTTCCCAGATAAACGATGGTTTCGTAGAAATGCGCGCCGCGCGGTATGGCCAAACCGAAAAAATGTTTTATCTGATTGGCGGCGATGAGGATGGCCGCGCCGGCGGTAAAACCGATGACCACCGAATGCGATATATAATTGATGAGCACACCCATTTTGGCCAGACCCATCAATAATTCGATGGCGCCCACCATGAAGGTCAGGGTCAGTGCCAGGGAAACGTAGTGGGCACTGCCGGGCTCGGCGAAGGCGCTGAGGCTGGAGAACAGCACCAGTGACGCGGCGGTGGTCGGTCCCGATACCAGGTGCCGGGATGAGCCGTAAAGAGCCGCGATCACGGCGGGAATCATACCGGCATACAAACCGTACTCCGGCGGCATGCCGGCGATAGTGGCAAATGCCACCCCTTGGGGTAACACCACGACGGCGCCCACGAGGCCGGCGGTCGCGTCAATCTTCAAAGAATCCCGGTTTACCAGGTGCATCCAGCGTATGAAAGGAAACAAACGGACGAGCCAGAGGGGGCATACGGCGATGAAATTATTCAAGATTTCCTTCCCTGCATAGAGGTTGATAGGCTGACCAACTTACGGCGGGCCATAGGGTAACATGGCGCCGTAATTGGTAACATATATCGATTTGGGTGGGCGTCACGTTAAAGGTGGCAAGACAATGATTCTGCACGCGGATATGGACGCATTCTATGCTTCCGTCGAAATCAGGGACCGGCCCGAACTTGCGTCGCGACCGGTAGCCGTGGGTGGGCCGGCCCGCAGCCGGGGTGTTATCTCCGCGGCCAATTATGTGGCGCGCCGCTATGGGGTGCGCAGCGCCATGCCCACCGTAACCGCCCGAAAATTGTGCCCGCAATTGGTGTTGCTGCCCGGACGGATGGCCCGCTATGTGGAGGTATCGGCGCAAATCCGCGCCATTTTCCATCGCTATACGCCCCTGGTGGAGCCGTTGTCACTGGACGAGGCCTTTCTGGATGTCACTGCCAGCGAAAAACTGTTCGGCACCGCCGTCGCCATCGGAAAACGCATCAAAGATGAGATTCGCAACGAATTGGGGCTGACGGTTTCCATCGGGATCGCCAGTAATAAATTCGTTGCCAAGATCGCCTCTGATATCGAGAAACCCGATGGTTTCGTCTATGTCGGCGCGGGGCAGGTGCAGGCATTTCTCGATCCCTTGCCCGTGGAGCGGATTTGGGGTGTTGGTAAGGTGACCGCCGGCGCCTTGCATCGCTTGGGTATTAAAACGATCGCCCAGTTGCGACGTCAATCTCTTCCCGCCATGCAGGAATTGTTCGGGCAGCATGGGGCGCATTTATGGGAATTGGCGCACGGGCGGGATGCACGCCACGTGATTCCTGATCAAGATGCTCGGTCATTGTCCCATGAGACCACTTTCGCCCAGGATATAGAAGACTCGGAGGTACTGCTGGCGCGCCTGCTGGAACTTACCGAGCAAGTGGCCATGCGTCTGCGGCGCCAGCACCTCAAGAGTCGTACCGTGTCCCTGAAAATCAGATTTTACGATTTTTCCACGTTGACGCGGGCGCTCACGCTGGATGTCGCCACGGATAACACGCGCGACTTGTGGCAGGCGGTGCGTGATGTATTTGAGACGCGTTTGCCGCGACCATTGCCGCCGGTGCGACTGATCGGCATGGGCGTAAGCGGATTTGACAACGAATCCGAAGCCACGGCGCAGGGCGACTTGTTTGCTCCCCCATGCGCCGAAATGCCGGTGCCGACTGCAATTGATGCCGTGACCGATACCGTTAACGAACGGTTCGGCGCGCGCACCTTGCGCCGGGCACGGATTCTGCGTGGCAATGACCCTGCGGGTAAGAAAAGTTGAGAAGATTGCTGCGAATTAAGCTGCCATGGCTCCCCATCCCCTCTGCCGAGTGCCCACATCAGCTCCCGATGACCCGAAAATACTATATTAATTTATGAGCTTAGCGAGGACTTAAAGAATACGCTGCGGTGGACGATGCTAGGTATACCACTTTATTTGTAGTTGTCACCGGGTGGCGCAGTGAGTCACTGCCGCGTTCCAAATTACGACAATTGCCTGCCCCATTCGGTGTTGCTGGCAAGGAAACCCGATGTGGCTGGAATGGACGGTCGATGCCAGTGGCGTGTGCTTCGGAAACTGGCGCGCATCGATAACCTAAGGTGACATTGGCGGCAAGTGCTGAAAAATGAGGAGACATCCATGATTCGAGGACTGCAGATTGCGGTAGCTGTAAGCGCCTTAAGTTTGCTGCTGGTAATTCCGGCGTCCGCCAATCATTATCCCGGACGCGATCTATATAAGGATATCAGCATCATCACCCTGGACGATTTGGCGCAGCATACAGAACAATATCTTATTGTGGATGTGCGTACTCCCCTGGAATTTGAAGTCATGCACATCAAAGGCGCCGTGAATCTGGAGTATCCAAGCACGAAATTCGGCAAGCAGATAAAAGCATTGCACAATAAAGCCAACAAACCCATGGTGTTCTATGCCGGCGGTAACCTGTGCTTCGATCCTTACGGCGCGACCCAAGCCGCCCACGAACTGTTTGGTGTTGACCGAACTTACACGTTTGATGGCGGTATGAGTGAATGGGTGAAAGGGGATTTGGATAAAACCGTGTTCCAGGGCGAGAAACTTGCCAAAGATCGACTGATCTCCGAAGCGGACTACCAGGCGCATATGCTGGACCCGATGGTATTCGAGTCTAAAGTCGCCGGTGATTTTACCGTGATTGATGTACGCACCTACCATGAACGGGAAGGGGTGGGTATTTTTTTCGGTCGCGAACAATGGTTACCCATGGATCGCTATACAAAATTACTGAGTGTGTTGAAGCAGGTGCAAGCCGCGAACAAGCCGCTGCTGGTGTTCGACGATCATGGGCACCGTACCCGCATGCTGCAATATGTGTTGCGTGATCTGGGGATAACGGATTACAAATTCATGAGCGGTGGCGCCAAGGCCTACTTCAAAATGGTGGCCGATATGCACCAGCGGGACTATGACCATGGTCAGATGGGAAAACATGTCGATGCCCATGCGCACGGGGATATGGCCCCGTCCGAGGGGCACGTCATGCCATCGGGGGAGGCCGTGGATAAAGCCGATAGTGTGATCAAGGATCACAGCGCTGCCAACCCCTCCGGTCATGAT
>JAHECY010000170.1 GCA_024641505.1 Gammaproteobacteria bacterium | reverse complement strand
GGACAAAGCGTCGCTGGCGGTAAATTGCACGGTTACCGGCACGCTGTTGATCCAGTAATGACTGTTGGCCGCCGGTGTCACGCTGGCAGTGATTTCAGGACGGGTGCGGTCGATGTGAACGGTCGATACCTCGGCGAGCGAGGCGTTGCCGGCAAGGTCCTGGGCGGAATAGCTTAACTCCGTGACCCCCTCGGCGGTGATCGTCACGCCCACGGTGCTCACGCCGCTCACCTCATTGCTGGCGACTTGCGCTCCCGACATTGAATAGTAGATGGATTTCAAACCGCTGCCATCCGCTTCGTCCGCGGCCGTAATGGTCGCCTGCACCGCAGCGATATCGCCATACCAGCTGTTGGCATTCGCCGAAGGGGTTATCACCGCTGAAGCAATTGGCGCAGTACTGTCCGCAGGAGTAACGCTGACGTTCGTGGTCTCGACAAGCTCCCACATCTTTATGTAGTTTTCCGCCGAGTGGAACAAAGGCTCCAGATCCTTGTTCGTCAATCCGATCGCCTTCAGATCGGCCACCATATCCGGTAACAGGCCGACATGGGCGAGTCCGTCCGTATTGAAATCGAAGGTGCGCTGACCGGTGACCTGTTTGTCAAACGTGCCAAAGCCTTCCAGGGTAAACGGATAGACCAGGCGATCACCGTGACGAATCTGGGCGCTGCGCTCCGCGCCGCTGCCGGGAGCATCCACGCCGCCGCAACCGCCGCTGCCAAAACGCGGACCGATATGGCCCGCGATCCCGTTGAAATCGCTGCCCAGCCCGACCCGGCCACCCATGACATCGACGCCATAGAGATAGGTCTGAGCCCACGAACGGGTGGAATGACGGCAGTCGTCCACGATGCGGTTGTACAGGTTGGAGCCGGCGACGTAGGGCAAATTCGTCTTCAAACCCGTATTCCCCGAAACGTCCTGCTGATCGTCCTTGAGCATGGGCGCGATCATGCTGTTGATACTGTTCAGGCTGACCAGCTGCGCTCGGGTGCGCATGCGCTCGTGACGGTAGCGCGCCTCGTTGAGGTCGAAAAACAAGGTGTGGCTCGAAACCAGCGGATAGCCGCTGTTGCTTGCCAGCGCCAGGGTATCGCTGATTGATTTATTGGACATATGATCGATATCAATCATGATCTTCTTGCTCATCAACTCCTGCACCAGAAACTTACCCAGGAGTGACAAACCAATCTGATTGCAGGTCGCGACCTGCGTATAGGGCAGGGGATATTCAAAATTGCCAAATCCGAACAAATTGATAATGGCACTCACCACCGAGTCAAGCTTGAAGTTGTAGCCGTAATTGGCGCATTCGGTGGCCAGGTAGTAGTGCCCCTCGGAGACTCGGTTGCCGACATTGATGGAGTCCATCCAGGTCGCGGCACCGCCGAACCCATTGTCAAAATTGTGCACCGGGAAAATGTGGCGTATCCCCAAATCATAGTATTTCTGCATTTGCGCAACGATGTACTGCTCGTTGCAATCGTTGATGAATTTACAATTGAACAGGTTGTCGACTTCGATGCCCATGACCACCGCGAGCTTGCCCTGGCGGACCACTTCCCGCGCTTCCTGGGGTGTTTTCACGATCCTGAACCAACCGCTGCCCGGCCCACCCGACTGCGCGTCCAGCCACGCTTCAAAGTCATAGGCGGCCTGGATCTGCTGGTCGATGGCCGCCATGGAATCCTCGCAGTTCACATTGCGCAAATGCTTATTACCCTTGCACATGGCTTCGTTCGTGACCGCCAGCAGCACAACCAGGCGCAAACCGCCCGCGTTGGCGCGTTCCAACCATTTGAAATAGACCTGCTGGTGAGTGGTTGACTGCGCCCGCGGCCAGCCGCTGAACAAGGGCGCGCCAAAATTGGACTTCGCCACGTCGCCGGTGCCCGCTACGCCTACCGGGTCGTCTACCAAGGTGTGGTCCCCATGAAACACGCGTCCATTGCAATAGGGCGAATAGAGGTTCTCCGGGCATTCCGGCAGCAGGCCGTCGTTGGCGTCGGGCAGTTCCGTGCCGTCTTTTTTCACCAAATCCAGCGTGGTGGCGTAATCCGGGCGCAACGCCTCGTTGACACCGTTCACGGGATCATACGCCGCGCCGCTGAGAACGCCTCCTCCCATACCCAAGTTCGCGAACATATGCAGGTGCAGGTCGGCGTATCCTCGATAAGGGTCCGAGACCGATGGCGGAATCCGCTCGCCCACGATATTGATTCCCGGCTCGGCAATCGTCTCCTTGACAGTGCACATGCCGCTAGAGAGCTGACCGGAGGCGGACGGCCCGCCGCAGAAGCAATCGCCGGTGCAGCCCGGGGCTTCAATCAGCCCTGCCTGGCACGACGCACTAGTCCCCGACACATACTCTAAAGTACCGACACAACATGCCCGTTGCCCCTTGCCGCCGCAGGCGGTGGGTTTGACGCAGGTCCCGAGCGCATTCTGCCCGGTGCCGATGCCGCCGCAAAGACAATTACCAGTGCAGCCGGAGACTTCCACCAGGTCGGCATTGCAGGAGGTACCGCCGCTCGCGTACTCCGTCAAGCCGGAACAACAGGCTCGCTGCCCGTCACCACCACAAGCAGAAACCGATTTACAGGTTCCCAGGGAATTGAACCATCCGAAGGGATTGAAACCGCCGCATTGGCAGTTGCCTGTACATCCCGATACCTCCACGGTTCCCTGGGTACAGGAAAAGCCGCCGCTGGCATATTCGAAGGTACCCGCGCAGCAGGCCCGTTGCCCGTCCTGGCCGCAACTGGTGGCCGCCTGGCATTCCAGGGAAAAGAGCCCAAAGGTGGTTGCTAAAAAAAGTAAATAAATTATGATGTTCGGGTGGCCGTCGATGTTGGCGCGCGGCTTTTTGTCAATAGGACCATAATTCGCGGTAACTGCAGTGTCTTGCACCTGACCGGCACGGCTCTTCATATCCCCCCCCCTTTTAAATTCGAAGCCTGCAACGGTCAAAACGCGGTATTGATCCGTTACACGTTTAAGCCACCACAGTGCTTTTGGAAATACATATATGGCAACTGTATATGCGGCGATAACATCCACGACAATTCGTTATAAGTTTTATGTCGCCTTGCTGGCGAGATATGGCGAACGTTTTTAGACAATCCACCCCCTCTCGTTTGTATACAAACTGAGTAGCTAGTATAAAGTCCATCCTTAATAAAGCAATGCTTTTGTGAATACCGGCGCCCGCTGTTGATTCTGCCGCGATCCAGCTCAGGCTCAGGTTGTGGGCCGCGCTGACAAACTTACCCAAACGGACAGATTCCGTTCGCTCATCAAGTATGGCGTAAAAAAACGAATGACTATTCGTCTTAGTAGTCCCGTTAGTCAGACGCATGACTTGAAAACAAGGCAGGCATAGAAAAAACAACCCACATTGCAATATGGAGCTGTGGATGATGATGCGGACGATGAAATTCCTCATACCGCCCTGTGTATCCAACCGCGAGAAGGGCGCTTGTGGATCTTCCTGCCGCCCATCACCCATCTGGAACAGTGGACCGAGTTACTGGGCGCTTTGGAGTTGACGGCCCGGGAGTGTAAACTGGCCATCGATCTGGAGGGCTATGAACCACCCGCCGATCCCCGGCTGAATAAGCTGGCGGTGACACCGGATCCCGGTGTTATCGAAGTGAATATTCACCCGGCCGCCAGTTGGCCTGAGTATGTGCAAGACGAGTTCGACGCCTTTCTGGCCTGCGGTATCCTTGCCCATGGCTTTCTACGATTGCGTTGTGATCATTGCCAACATGAGAAGCTAGTTGCCTTCTGATGAAACACATCCCTGTGTTTCACCCTGCGGGCGGCTAACGCCGTCCAAATCCGCTCCCGGCGGATTTGTCGTGCAAACGCCGGGGCTTCTGCCCGTCCTGCGGCGCCAGACGCATGACGGAAACCGCGGCCCATTTGGTGGACGCCATCATCCCGCGCGTCCCGGTGCGCCAATGGGTGGTGTCCTTTCCCATCCCGTTGCGGGTACTGCTGGCGGCCCGGCCGGAACTGATCACGCCGGTGTTAACGGTGATCCAGCGCTTGATCACCACGTTTCTCGTCAAACAAAGCGGTATTTCCCGAGCGGATGCCCACACCGGTGCCGTCACCCTGATCCTGCGTTTTGGCTCAGCGGCGAATCTCAATATTCATCTCCATTGCCTCGTGTTGGACGGCATGTATAGCCAAGGGCAGGGCGGTGCCGTGTTTCATGCCATTGCACCGCCGAGCAACGCCCAACTGCAAACCTTACTGCAACATCTCATCCGGCGGGTGATGCGCTGCCTGGTGAAACAGGGCGCACTAGTGGAAGAGGCGGGGGAACTGTATCTGAGTGATACCGATCCGGACAATGTGCTGGCACCGCTACATGCAGCCTCCTGCACCTACCGCATCGCCTTCGGGCCAAGAAAGGGGCACGAGGTGCTGAGCCTGCAAACCGTGGCGCAGCAACCCCCGCCGGTGACCTCGCCCCGTTGCGTCGGCGAGGGTGGGTTCAGCCTGCACGCCAATACCTTCTGCCCCGCCCA
>JAHECY010000083.1 GCA_024641505.1 Gammaproteobacteria bacterium | reverse complement strand
CAACCCCAACGTGAATATATTGCCGTTTCTCACGGCCATTAATGCCCCTACTTCAAGCGCGCCACCCAGACCTCTACCGATATTGGATTCATGGTTGCCGTCCTTCTGATTGATCGTTGTCGGCAACACGCCCGCGGACCCAAACATGTGCCATTTTTCCGAGAATGCAACGTTGTAGGTAACGCCGGCCCCCAACCCATAATAATTGGTCTTGTAGTCGTCATCCCAGGTATTGCCAATGGCTTTGAGATTGACGAACATCGACACCGAACGCCAGAAATAATATCCTGCAACTATGTCAAATTCTCCGCGCTCCACAACCGTATCACCATCCCCATTGAGTGCGGAATTTCCGTCGTAGCGTCGATAGCCCGTACCCTGAAAAGTATAGGTCCCACCCGCCAGCCCACCGCCCAGATAGAAGCTATTGCGATACCATTGCCAGGTAAAACCCACCAATTCACCCCTGGCGTTGGTTTGTTGCGTGCCGGCCGCCTGACTGTTGTTGTCCGTTACCACCCAGTTCATGCTTTCCAGACGCATCCCGAGATTAAAAGAGCTTTTTTCCGTGGCTGCGCTGACCGTGCCGGAACATGCCGCCGCCAGCAGCAAAACCAGCGCCGGCAAACGCGCGCTTACACGGCTTGAAATTACGACAGTGGTTATGCTCATAAGGATCTCACTTCTACGATCAGGACCCTGGGGTCTCGGGTTAACACGTTACAACATCGGCACCGGCATGATTACCGGGCGTTTTCCCGCGGGTGCAGCGGGCACGGTCGCCGGCACCGGCTTCGCCGACACCTCCGCTGCCTGCGAATTGTCGTCATCGGTAATGATATTTACCTGGACCTTGACGTTTTCCTTTGGCACCCCGGTAACCTTCACATCAACATTCAGAAATATAAATTCCCCGAGCTCATCCCCGGCTCCTTGCAACACACCGCTTTCCGGCACCTGTTCGGTATTATTGGCGACCGCTTTTTCCACATTGGTCGATAGCTCACTGACAGTGATCACCGGCTGGTCGTTATGGTGCAGTTCATTGAGCAAAAAATAGGTAAACGGTGATTGCCCGGAATCCTTATAGTTGTCATCGACGAATTCCACGCCACCAGCGGCGATGATTTGCACACTTTTCTTGGCTGCCACTTTCTGATAATAACGTTCGACACTCTTGTCAGGGGGTACGCCGCGCACGCCAGCACGCAGCAAACTGCCGCTGAAGCAGGAATCGGCGATCAACAAGGTGTGTTTTGCCTTGCTGGCGATAAGATTCATTTCATCACGCACCGTGGAGTTACGGATAAAGGTTGTGGCATCCGCACCCCGGGCATCCACCGGCACCCAGTAACCGCGACCGGTGTCTTCTTCGAGATAGCCGTGTCCGGCGTAATAGAGCAACACATTGTCATTGGCTTGTACTTTACGGGTAAGTTCGCTCAACGCGAAAAGGATGTCACGACGCGTACCGTTTTCCACCAGCGTGATATCGGAAAACGCATAGCGTGACTCCAGCAGACTTTTCATGGCGAGGGCGCCGGCGACCGCTGTTTTCAGGGGTTGCCAACGCTGGTCCTGATCACGATACTGGTTGTTGCCGATAATTAACGCGCGAAAGGTTCCCAATCCCAGATCTTCGTCCAATACGGGTTCCTTGGCTTCCATGCTGATGCCTCGGGTTTCCGCCAGGCACCACGATGATATCAGCATCATCAATATCAAGATCCTGCCTGTGTGCCCCAATTTTGATACCGCCATCATCGCCACCGTTGTCAATTATTGATACTCACGGGAACGATACCGCCCCGCGCCACAAATTCCTGACCCGTATCCGTCTTGCCGCGCAATTCCCATTGGTAACGTGTCCCTGGACGCAATGCCGTGCCACTCAGATCCATTTCCGCCGCGGGCACGTCAGTGCGCCGCTCCGCGATCAGGCGCTGTTCCGCACCCTGGAATTCATACAAAGCCACATGATAAGTTAGCGCACCGCCAACAGCCGGCCAACGCATGGCAATTTTATTGTCTCCCTTGGCCTCGAATTCCACGCCACTGAAAGGTCGGCGCGCACTGTCCCGCGCACTGTTGAAAAAACCCATACCGGGTGGCTGCTGGCCGGTGTAGAATTCGATCTCCGCCGCATCCTGGTAAGGTGCCAGCGCGACGCCGGTATAACTTTCCGTAATCAACATCGGCCGTAACACCACCGCCATTACCAGCACCGCGGCGGCCGCGGCACTGAGCCCGGTCCAGGCGGGGGACGGTTGCCGAAACCAGACCAGCAATTGCCGCAACCAGCGGCTCGGGGTGACGCTACCGTTAACACCGGTTGTGACACGACGCCCTGAAGATGCTTCATGGGCCGGATACCTGCTGCGGCCCGCCGCATAATGCAATACCGCTTTCAGCGCGGGCTTGTCGGTATGCAACTGCCGGGCAAGCTGTTGGTGCAGGTCCGGCGCCAGCCGCTCATCCACGTAATCCGCGATCTGCTGCCGCATATCATCGCTGATTTCGGGACGCGGAGCCGCATGGTGGATCCAGTGCTGCAACCGCGATAAATACGCCAGACTTTTGCGACATTCGACGCACTCACTGACATGCGTGATCACATCCGGCGCGGGCGCGGATTCCGGTCGGGAAACCATGTCCGCCAATATTTCCAACTCAGGATGGTTCATGGATAAGATTCCTCATAGCTGCTGTAATGAGAACAGACGCAGCGCGGTCTTGCATTTGAAATTTCATGTGTCACCCCGCACCAGCCCGCTGAGCTTCGCCAGGGTCTTACGTCGAAAGTAATACAAGCGTTGTCGATCCAGTGGCGCGCCGCCCTCCTCCAGGGTCAAGCCCAGGCGCTCCAAAGCCGCCAGCACTTCATGGGCATCGGTTTCATCGACCAGCATCGCTTCGAGCACGAATTGTTCCACCGCGGTCAATTGCGCCCAAGCCTGTTGGAGGCGCGCACGCATCTGCTCATCTTCCGCTGAACTATCCCAGGTGGCTATATCCGCCTGGTCCGAATCATCTTCGAGGTCGTAGCTATGCATCCCGGTCAACGACAGGGTTTTTGGCGGGTCCAGCAAATACAGCCGATTGCGCCGGGTCAGTTCCAGAATAATTTGCCGTGCATAAGCCTGCACCTGATCCAGGCTGAACTGCAGGTGTTGCGCCAGGTGCGCTAAATCTTCACCATCGACCATGCCATAAAAAACCCGGTCCGCGCCAGGTCCCAGTTCACGCACATAAGTCGGTACATGGACACGTCGGCCGAAACGCCAGTCTTTCCAACGCTCGAAAAATGGCAGCGAATTCGCTATCTGAAACATATAGTCCTTGAGCCCGGCGCCATTGCGACCATCGTAGCGCCGCAACCGCGTTTCCCGGGTCAGATCCTCCAGCATCCAGGCATAGCCGGCATTGCCCCACTCGCACAGCGGCGCTTCATGAGCAACATGATGCCAATCGATACGCAATGTACATTGGTGGTGCCGATAGTTGCCGTGACAATACTTTTTGCACAATCGCTGATTCTGATACTTGATAATAGCATCAACCAACTGGGTTATCTGGCCACGAGCGACGCGATCCCCCGCTAGGACGCGTTCGACCAGCGCCAGATCGGCGGCCGAGTTCTTGTGTGCCCCATCGTTCTCGAACTTGTCCGGTTTTGACATGATAATGACTTAGACTATGTTGACTGCCAGCGCCCAGCCTGCGGTAACACCTGAAAGTTTTCGCTTATGAACTCTAACCTGGGCCAAGACGCAAAGCATACGATGTTCGCAAAGTTTGTCCCGACTGAAGTGCATGGCCCACAGACGCCTTCCCGGGTCAACTTTACACCTGCACGTTACGGATTGCCGGCCGAATACCGCTTAAGTGACACGCTATGGCCATGCATCAAGTGACCGCTCATCCAGCATCCTCCTTGAGATAGCGAAACCACCCGGTAACTCGGCCATTGTCCAACTGTATCACCAAACCTAACTGCTCAAATACCAGATATTCGCCACTGGTAAGATGCATCTGGCGTCTGGGCATACCAAAGAGTTTCAAGGGCCGATCGTCGCGGTCGCCGATCGCCAGCGGCAGACCGGTGCCCGGCGCGCCGGGATCATGCCAGGTTGCCAGCACTCGTCCCCCGGGTCCGGTAACGACACGGGTTCCATTGAGGAAACGTTTGAGCACCAGCTGTTCGCCTTCCAGCCAGAATTCCTGCTGAATCACCGGCATCGTCTTATCCTGTGGAAAAAAATCATCCGTATCCTCGAATGCCGTGTACTCATTCCCAAGATCGGCATGCTGCCCCGAAGCCGGCTGTAACTGGGCGAGCGCCAATCGGAACAATACACTATCGCCGGCGCGTTGCGAGCGTTGCGCCAGGCGCTGCCAGAGCGTGGATTTTTCCTTGCCACGTCCGGCGGTGTCCAACAGTACCGCGAGATTATAATAGGCCGTGTATGCATATAGGGTTCGGGGCAACATGGTTTTCGGGTAGCCTTGATCTTCGATGGCTTTTACTATCCGTTCCTGAGCGCGCAGCGCCTGCGCCATATCGCCTTCCAACGCGCCGGTCATTGCAAGCAGCATATCGATTGCGGCGTCCTTGCCAAAGCGGCTGATATATTTTCCCTGGAGCACACCTCGCGTCATGTAGGTGTTGGCATCCAGGAGATAACACAGGGCGGCCATGAAATAGGCGCCGGGATGCTCCGGCGCCAATTGTTGCGCTTTTTCATAAGCGTCGACGGCCTTGCGCAGCAGCGCTCCCCGTTGCTCGCTCAATTGTCGCCGGAGTTGCTGCCGATTACCGCGTTTGCCACCGGAGTCACCAGGCACCACAGGATGCGCATCCAACAACAACGGATAAAAAAACGCGGGCTGGGTTAACAACCCTTCCTCGACCATGCGTTGCTGCAGGCGCAGCGCCTCCAGAAAATAACTGGCCCCGATACTCGAATAGACCTCACGGCTGGGATAGTCACGGCCAAACGCCCGCAAATAACGCCGCGCCATTTCCAGATTACCGGCGATCAGTTGCTGAATACCCATCTCATACAGTGTCGCCTGCTGCGCCACTTTTTGTAACTGCACTGCCGCGCGAGTGGCACGGCTCTGGGCCTGTTGGCATGCTTGCTGTGGCACACCTTGATTGCCGTCGCCGCACTGTCCACCCCACAGGGATTCCGCCCATACCGTGAAGAAATCCTTGCCGTCCAATACCTGATAGGGATCATAGCCCACGGTAGCCATCATGATCAGGCCATCGTGGTCGGCTTGCGCTTCCCGGCGCTCCAGATCCACCATGTCATCGGCACTCAGTCCGCGCAGCATCTGGCGTTGCACTTGCGGCGTTTGCGCGCCGGCCAGTCGGAAAAACTTATGGTGCCACAAATCATCAGCGCGCTGATGCGCCAATTCATGAGCTAACACGAATGCCAGGAGGTGCGCCGCTTTGTCCCGGCCATAGCGCAGGCATATATCGATCGCGCTTTTGCTCAGCAGAATGTTGCCATCCGCCAGAGAAGCCGCCCAGGGTCCGGCATCGGACGTCACCACGAAGAGATTTGGGGCTACCCGGGCGTCATCCCAACTGCGTAGCAGATTGTCGAATACGGTAAGCGCCAGGCCTACATCCGCATCCTGATCTGGACTCAGGCTGTGGGGTTTCCAATAGGTAATGGATTGCCGGGGATCATCGGGAGGGACGATATTGGCGGCGGTGCCGGCCATGGGCAGAAGCAGGCTGCACCATCCCAGGAATAATAACCTTAACATTAACATTGGCGAATCCAGAGACCTGTGTTATTTCGGTTATAGACGTTGGCTTGTCCGCTATTTGAAAGCTCCAGCAGATAAATTACAGGACTGTATTGCCGATTGCTCCGCGACCCAGGAAATTTTGTGACGTATTTCTCAAAATCATTGATTTGCCGTCAAATTCCGCCGCCTTGCAGGTCTTCTCAATGTTAACAACACGAACCCACCCAAGGAGACCGATCATGTACAGTAAGACTCAGAAGCATAACCGCATCCTGCCGCTCATATTACTCGGCACGGTCAGCCTGGCATTGAACGGATGCTTTGAACTCAAGGAGGATGAAGCCAAGAATAGCGACAATCATTCCGCTGTTCAATTGAGCATGTCGTTACCGGACAGTATGACCGGCGGCGGCACCACCTCAGCCGCTCGGGTACTGGGCTTGGCCACCCGTACCAGCAATGGGCCCTGCCTGTATCACGGCGTCGTAGACGATGAACCCTTCCAAAATGGTTACAATATGACCAAATTCATGGTCTCGATCGTCGCCACCTGGACCTGCATCACGGATACGGTTGTGGACATCGTCAATTACGTACCCCATGACGGCGTCATCTATGAAACCGAAAATCAGTTGGGTGCTTTCAATTATAAATCAGACGACCCGACCCACTACAGTGTCTCCGATGACTCCGCCGCTCAAACCACGGTACGTTTGTATTATGCCTATGATCGTGCCACGCCACCCACCGCCGACAGCCACCCGGGCTTCTTCGTATCCTGGTCAAAACAGGCTAATGATGTGCTGGAAGGTCGTCTGATTATCGACGCTTATGAAATCAAACCGGAACGGGAGAATAAAGAGGATCCGACCACCATGCGCATGGACTTCGAGTACACAGCGGAGAAAAAATTCGCCACCATGTACCTCGCGTTCGATGACAACAATCAATGGGCAGATGGATTTCGTGTTGAATTGACGGAAGATCTGCTGGCCAATCCGCTTAATCAGGTGTTCACGGCTAAAGGTCTGATGGCAATGAAAGCCCAATTCAGTCCCGCGCCAGGTGTTACCGAACTGCCGCATTTGCAGATGTTTACCGTTGCCGATCAATTGGGTGAAGGGGCCGCAATCGCCGAATTCGTGGATTTGTCCCTGGCGCTGGAGCTCAACGCCAACACCGGCAATCATTTAGGAAACTACCTCTTCACCAAAGTCGATCAATACTTTTTTGATGCGGATCAATCCACCAGCGAGCCCTGGGACTACATCAACAAGACCGTCACCCAATCGGCATACCGGGGCGGCCGTACCACCGCGGCAACAGGCGGCACCTGGATTCCTTTCAGCCCGTCACTGGATATGATCATTAGCGCGCTGCAACTGGAGGCCGATTATTTCACCGGCAACGCCTGCGCCTCGGTCGCGGACGATTGTACTCCGATGCTCAATGCCATTTTCCGCGACGGTTTTGCGGACCAGGAACCCAATCAGGGCACCGATCCCCACGACTGGCGCAGTGACGCTGTCGCTCAGGCAACATACCTGGAATCAATATATCCCAACGGCAGCAATTGGGTTGGTGCATTCGATATGACTTTTACTCCCGCTCCGTAAAGGCGCTGCCAACGTGGTACAGGCCGGCAAGTGATCTTGCCGGCTTTTTTTATTCTTTGATGAGGGTTTAACCCTACCAGGCATCCAGCGCCAGCCCTGAAGAACGCGGGTTGCGCACCACAACCTTAATCCGACATCGAGACAGCGTTTGCTTTCGTTACTCCTGACATAATGTTGTCAGGAGCAACGGTCTATACTAGCGGTCCATGCGTATAATCAGGTAACAACCGGTATACAGTTGGTAGCGCCGATGCTGCTCAGGGTGCGTAATACGCACCCTTACCGAATCTATGCACTGCGTTCGGCACGTATGGATGTCACCGTATTTTACGCATAGACCACTAGTGGTTGTATACGAACCACGAGTCATAATCCTGGAAGGAGATTTAACATGATTATAGATCACATCGGTATGGCGATACGTGACCACAAAAAAAGTAAAAATTTCTACTCGGCATGTCTGGCGCCGTTAGGCATCGAATTGGTCATTGAAGTTGAAGGATGGGCCGGGTTCGGCAAGGCCGGCAAACCGGAATTCTGGTTTGGCGTTCATGACCAGGCCCAGAATCCCATACACATCGCGTTTAGCGCGGACAATCGCGCGCAAGTCGACGCATTTTACAAGGCGGCGCTGACGGCCGGTGGCAGCGACAACGGCGCGCCAGGGGTCAGGGAGATCTACCATCCGAATTATTACGGCGCCTTCGTGCTCGATCCCGATGGTCACAACATCGAAGCAGTCTGCCATCATAAAGTCTGATCTGACAGGCCGCGCATACGCACCACCGCCGCCCCGAAGCGCCGGTGGTGCCAACTTGCGCGATTGCGCCTATCCCAGTCACGGCGTCGGGCGCCGCCACGCGGTGCGGTGCGGTGTTTTTCGGCAATCCACCTCGGCGTCACCAACCTATCCTGCTGGTCATCCATGGACGGCCCATGGTACCGGCTTTATTGGTTACTCATTTCTTTCACGCACAGTTCGCGTGCCTGGGCGGCATTATCAATGAGCTGTCGATCGTCGCTATTGAGATTTCTATAATTCAGATCTTCTTTTTCCGTGGTGATAAAGAAAATATAGCTGTCAAACGACTGGGTCACCGGCAACTGGCGGCTCAAACAATCACAGAATTGCTTGTGCCCGAAAGCGCGCAAACAACTCATCACCGTCTGACTGGCAAAATTTTTCTGGCCCATAATCACCTCTTTGGCCAGATCCACCACCTCATTAATCTCCTGCTGTTGTCGACGCGTTTCAGTGCTACCTTGAGGTGTCGACGCCACGACGGGATTAACGCCCGGCACCAGCGCGCAGATGGCAACAACCAGGGTCAAAAATCTGTTCATGAGAATGTATCCAGGACGATTTTACCCGATACCCCACCGCGCTCGATGAGCTGGTGGGCGCGCGCAGCTGCGCTCAGCGGTAACGTATCAGCGACGTGAATTCGCAACTTGCCGGCATCAAACAAGGCGGCCGATTGTTCGAGTATCTCGCGTTGATGTTGCTGTTCCTTTTTCAAGCCATAGAACATCGGTGACAACATTAATTCCAAGGATACCCGCAGGTTGCGATTTCTGGCCGTCTTCCAGTCCACGCTGCTGTCGGGTTGCAACAGCGTTACCAAATCACCGTAAAAACGCACAGTGCCGAACGTCTGAGCGAATGTCGCGCCCCCCACAGTGTCAAAAGCGAGTCGCACACCGCCATGCTTGCTCCAGTTCAGCACCTCTTCCACAAAGTCCTGTTGCCGATAATTGATTACCGCATCGGCTCCAATTTCAGTGACGAATTGCGCTTTGGTCGCATCACTCACCGTGGTGCAGGTCCGTGCGCCATGGAGCTTTGCCAATTGCAGCGCCATGTGCCCGACGCCGCCGGCACCGGCATGCACCAGAACCTCGTCGTCGGCCTGCAGCTGGCCACGATCCAACAGTGCTTCCCATGCGGTTATCATTACTAAAGGCACCGCCGCCGCTTGCGCGAAACTGAGCGTTTTGGGCTTGTGGGCCAGATAATCTTCGCTAATGGTCTTGAACTGGGCGTAACTGCCTTGCTCGCCGCCAATGCCACCATGACAATAATACACCTCGTCACCCTCGCGAAAGCGTGTCACTCCCGAACCAGTTGCCATGACTACACCCGCGCCATCGCAACCCAGTATCGCCGGATAACGCCCCGGATAATAGGTACCTCGGCTGCGCAGTTTGGTATCCACCGGGTTGACGCCCGCCGCCATGATTTTTACCAGCACATCTGTGACTTGGGAAATCTTCGGCTCCGGCACATCACTGAGATGCAACACCTCCACACCGCCAGCCTGTTGTGTAGTAATCGCCTTCAAGAGTCACCTCAATACGTTGGTATCAAGTGTACCCGACTTTCAGGTTGAATGGGAGCAGTGAAATATATGAGGGAATGATACTTAGTCGATACCAGGCACATCGGTATAATTAGTCACCATACTGAGGATGTCATCGAAGCTGTCCTTCAACACGGAAACTTTCAGGCCAAACTGCGTCATTAGAAACGCGGTCACTTTAAGGTTTTCACGATCCAAATACACGATGTAGTGCTTGGCCGGATCAAGCGTCGGCGCGATTTTCCGCAATACTTTAAAAGGAATATTGATCGTGTGCTTCAAATTGGTATGACTGGCTTCGCCCGGTTCCCGCACGTCCACTAACAACGCATCCCTGCCCAAATGTTTCTCGATGTCCCGGTACACCACATAATTGAGCAACGGGTCCACCACTTGATTAATGAATGCGCTTTTCGCCAGGCGCATCAACACGCCGTCCACCACCATGACAATCGAGGCGTTGCGCTTGCCGTCGTTGATCAGCGCTTCTTCGCCAAAACCGGCCCCTTCCTTCAACGTGACCAATTCTACGGGTTTAGCGCCGGGCTGGGCTTGCCACACGACTTTGCACACGCCTTTCTTGACGATGTAGTAGTGATCACCGATGTCCCCCTGACGCACCACCACGGTGCCTTTACGTACCGGGACTTCCTGCAGGTGTGACATGACATACTGAATATTTTGTACCGGCAATTTCAACGCGTCCAGATACTGGACAAAGCGTGTCATCCAGTCGTCTTCCTGGGTAATGCTGATGTCATCGACTTTGTAGCTGTCGGAATGAATACTGCCGGATACCGTATTCAGTACTTCGTCATTCATGACAATAACGATAACTTTACCCACCGCCTTGACCGTGGACCGCCGTGGTTTGTCATTGGACAAGGCTTTGATGGATTGCGGCGATATCGAACTGATGGCGATGCCGGAACCGCCCGCGGGCGTCATCTCGACTTCGCCGGATACCAGGTAATAAGTCATGGCCTCGGTATCACCTTCCTTGAACAAATAGTCGCCATGACGCAACTGCCGCATCTCCGCTTTTTCCGCGATTTTATTTAAAACGTGCTCCGACAGCTTATTGAAGGGTGAAAACAGCTTCAATTGTTTCGCTGTAGGGTGTTTTGGCAGCTCTTTTTCGGCCATTTATGCTCCGTTTACCCACTAACCCGAGCCGCACGCGGTTCAATGCGCCAAGGAAACCCGGTTTTTGCTTTTCTGCACTGATAGTTATCGACCTTAAACCGTTGAGTATTAGGTTTATGGGTCTCAAGGGTCGTCTTTTCAGAATATACGGCACAAATTCTTAAGACTTAACAGCAGCGGCCCCACCGAACCGGGATTTCTGACAATTACACACATTATATTTATTGTAATTGGAGGGATTTCAAGGGCAACGTACGGGTAATGCATGGCGTAAGGTGATTTCGGCAGCGGTGACGCTGGCTTGATAGGCGAGCACTGTCACCCCCGCATGGATTGCTTTGCGCAATTCTCGACCATAATCCGGATCTATACCATCAGCGGGTCGCACTTCTGTCGCATCCTCCCGCTGTACACAATAGACCAGGACCCCACGGGCACCCAGGGCGACCATATCCGCCAATTCTTCGAGGTGTTTACGGCCGCGCAGGCTGACCGCATCGGGAAAGTAGGCAATGTTTTGCTCCACCAGGGTCACATTCTTGACCTCGACATAACACTCGGGTTGATGGGCATGGCCCAGCAATAACAAATCAATACGAGAATTACGTGTTCCATATTTTACTTCACGCCGAATCTCCGGATAGCCCTGCAACTCCGTTATCGTATGGTTACGGATCGCCTCTTCCACCAAACGATTACTTAATAGTGTATTGATGCCAACCGCTGGTCCCGCATGGGGCTGAACCACCTCCCAGCTAAAACGGTATTTCCGTGAAGCGTCGTTGGTATCGCGCAGCCATACCTTGCTGCCGGGCTCGGCACACCCCTTCATCGATCCGGTATTCGGGGTATGCGCAGTGATTACGCTACCATCATCCAGGGTCACGTCCGCCAGAAAGCGTTTGTAACGTTTTATCAAGGTGCCTTCGACCAGGGCTTTATCGAATTTCATGAATTCTCATCACCACTGATCCCGGTCCCTGATTCTTACAGATAGGTGCGCAGCTGGTTGAGTTGATCGCGGAGCTTGGCAGCCTCTTCGAATTCCAGATCTCGGGCGTGCTGGTACATGCGTTTTTCCAATTCTTCTATTTGCCTGCCCAGTTGTGCCGGCGACAGTGACTCGTAGGCAATCATCGTTTCGGCCACTTGGGCAAAATGCCGGGGCGTATCCGGCGCGCCGGGGCGCGCACCTTCCATTATATCGCGCACCGCTTTCTGAATACTGCGCGGTGTAATGCCATGATCTTTATTGTAAGCAATCTGTTTGTCACGACGGCGCTCCGTTTCATCCATGGCCCGTTGCATGGAACCGGTAATGCGATCGGCGTACAGGATAGCAATGCCGTGGACATTGCGCGCAGCGCGCCCCATGGTCTGAATCAAAGAGCGTTCGGAACGCAGAAAACCCTCCTTATCCGCATCCAGAATGGCCACCAGGCTTACCTCGGGAATATCCAGCCCCTCGCGCAACAGATTAATGCCGACCAGCACATCAAACTCACCCAAACGCAGGTCACGCAAGATCTCCGTGCGTTCCACGGTTTCGATATCCGAGTGCATATAGCGCACCCGTATCCCGTGTTCCGCCAGATAGTCTGTCAGGTCCTCCGCCATGCGCTTGGTCAGCGTTGTTACCAGTACCCGTTCGCGGCGGACCACGCGTTTATTGATTTCAGAAAAAAGATCATCCACCTGATGAGTGGCGGGACGAATTTCCACCTGCGGGTCGACCAGACCGGTGGGCCGCACCACCTGCTCCACCACCTCTCCGGAGTGCGCCAGTTCATAGTTCGCCGGTGTCGCGGAAACGAATACTGTCTGCGGCTTCAGTTTTTCGAATTCCTCAAAACGTAGCGGCCGGTTATCCAGGGCTGAGGGTAGCCGAAAACCGTACTCCACCAGATTCTCTTTGCGCGATCGGTCGCCTTTGTACATAGCGCCGACTTGAGAGACCGTGACATGACTTTCGTCGATGACCAATAACGCATCCTTTGGCAAATAATCCATCAGGGTGGGTGGCGGCTCCCCGGCCTGGCGTCCGGAGAGATAACGGGAGTAATTTTCAATGCCGGAACAAAAACCCAGCTCCAGAATCATTTCCAGATCATATCGGGTGCGTTCGCCCAGGCGTTGCGCTTCAACAAGTTTATTCAAACCATATAATTGCTCCAGACGTTCGGCGAGTTCCACTTTGATATGCTCGACAGCCTGCAGTACGGTTTCCCGGGGGGTGACGTAATGACTTTTCGGAAAAATGGTCACGCGGGGTACCTTGCGCAAAACTTCACCGGTCAACGGGTCAAAATAGCTCAGGGATTCAATTTCCTCATCGAACAGCTCGATGCGCACCGCTTCACGCTCGGATTCCGCCGGAAACACATCGACCACATCCCCACGTACCCGGTAACTGCCCCGGTGCAACTCCACATCATTGCGCTTGTATTGAATCTCGGTCAGGCGCCGCAACAAGGTTCGCTGGTCAATCATATCGCCGCGGTCGAGGTGCACCATCATTCCCAGATAGGATTTAGGGTCGCCAAGACCGTAGATAGCGGAGACCGTAGCGACGATAATAGTATCCCGACGTTCCAGAATGGCTTTGGTGGCGGACAAGCGCATCTGTTCGATATGTTCATTAATGGATGCGTCTTTTTCGATATAGGTATCACTGGAAGGCACGTAGGCCTCCGGTTGATAGTAATCGTAGTACGAAACAAAGTACTCCACCGCATTGTGGGGAAAGAACTCCTTCATCTCCCCATACAATTGGGCCGCCAAGGTCTTGTTATGGGCAAGAATTATGGTCGGTCGCTGCAGTGCCTCAATGACATTGGCGATGGTGTAGGTCTTGCCGCTCCCGGTCACCCCCAACAAGGTCATGCCGGCCTCCCCGGCTTGCAAACCCTGAATCAGGGCGTCGATGGCAGCGGGTTGATCCCCGGCGGGCTGAAATTCAGCGTTCAGTTGAAACTTTTTGCTCATGCGGGATTCTGGTCGGGACAGTTTTTCAGTATATTACGGATTCAAATTGAAATGCTTTTTAAGGATGGATTTTGAATATTCAACTCTCTGATCGTGTAAGCCGTATCAAACCCTCCCCCACCCTGGCCATCACGGCCCGAGCGAAACAACTCAAAGCGGAAGGTAAGGATATCATCAGCCTGGGTGCGGGCGAACCTGACTTTGATACCCCGGACCATATTAAAGAAGCCGCGATCAAGGCCATCAAGGGGGGTGATACCAAGTATACCGCCGTGGATGGCACACCAGACCTGAAATTGGCGATCGAGGGCAAGTTCGCCCGGGACAACAATCTGGTCTATAAAAACAACCAAATCCTTGTATCTTGTGGAGGTAAACACAGTTTCTATAACCTGTGTCAGGCCCTGCTCAATACTGGTGATGAAGTGATCATTCCCGCGCCCTATTGGGTGTCTTACCCGGATATGGTACTGCTGGCCGATGGTGTTCCGGTGATTCTACCCACCCATTACGACAACCACTTCAAGATCACCCCGGAACAGCTCGCGGCGGCAATCACCCCGAAAACACGTCTGGTGGTCATTAACAGTCCGTCCAATCCCACCGGTGTCGCTTACCGGCGCAAGGAATTGGAAGCCTTGGGGAACGTATTGCTGCAATACCCCAATGTCATCCTCGCCACCGACGATATGTACGAACACATCCTGTGGATCGAAGAACCGTTCACCAATATCCTTAATTGTTGCCCGGAGCTTTACACCCGCACCGTGGTGCTCAATGGAGTCTCCAAAGCGTATTCCATGACCGGATGGCGCATCGGTTATGCCGCCGGCCCCAGCAAGCTGATCCAGGCCATGACGGATATACAGTCCCAGTCTACGTCCAATCCGACATCGATTGCCCAGGCCGCCGCCGCCGCCGCATTGTCCGGTGACCAGCGATGCGTGGAGGAAATGCGGGTAACCTTCAAGGAACGGCATGATTACGTGGTAACCGCCCTCAACAATATCGACGGTATGCATTGCAAACCCTCTGACGGAACCTTTTATTCGTTCCCCAACGTGGAAGGCTTCATCAAGAACCTGCCACCGGATATGCAGGTCAACACCGATCTTGAGCTGGCGGAATTTCTACTGGTCAAAGCCCATGTGGCGACCGTGCCCGGTTCCGCCTTCGGCGCCCCCGGTCATTTGCGGCTGTCGTACGCCACCAGCATGGCGAATCTGAAAAAAGCCCTTGAGCGTATCGGAAATATTGGGCGCTAAGTTATTAAGCCAATGAAAAGACAACCTAAACTGGGGTATCTATTGACCCGATAGGGCCGCATGAGTAACATACGCCTTCCACATTCCTCGGTAGCTCAGTGGTAGAGCAGGTGACTGTTAATCACCTGGTCGGCGGTTCGAGCCCGTCCCGGGGAGCCAAATTGATGAATCTAAAGCCCGTGTACCGCACGGGCTTTTTCATTTATGCTCCAACTTCAGCCTGCCGTGGATGCGCCAATGCTGAGCCAGGCCCGCGGCCCGACATTGGGCTGCCGGCTCGTCGCTTACTTTGCATTTTATGATAACGTCTTTTGCCTATATCTCGTTTACCGCCCAAGCGTGTTCTTAACCACATATCTGTTTTTCATTTAACGAACGCGCATGAAATAAAAAAATCCGCGGACACTGCCATTACACAGTGTTTTTTCAACGTCCGAATAACTTTCCCCATGATTATGTCATGTTGTTATCACAAAAAATTCGACGGTGATGAGACTTCATAGTTCTTATAAATAAACATAATTAGATCGGGTCTTGTATCTTGGTCGTATTTTAACGTACCTTAAACTTACATTTATAAATGATTAAGTGAACCTCAAATCACGCGTTCACACATCATAACGAAAAGCGGGTACCCGGGGGTCACAAGGGTATTCTGAAGAGTCACCACGGGTAAGTGGTCTTTACCGCGGTGAACGGGTACGGGGGAGTCAAACGCGCCACTGCGGGATGCGCCGGCCGTTTTACTCCTGGAGCTAGGGGTTGGCAGTCAAGGTGTTGAAACGTTGTTGTGTTGTCATCATTCTGTTGGGAGTCGCAAGCCTGACTTGCGGCTATGCGAGTCCGAGCTCCGCCGATATCGCCAGCGATCAAGCTTTTGACCATCTCAACACCGGATTCCCACTGACCGGATTACATGCGTTCGCACGTTGCGAGTCCTGCCACGTCGAAGGCATTTTTAAGGGTACGCCCAAGACCTGTCATGGTTGTCATGACGGATTGACGACCACCGGTAAATCACTCACTCACATCCCCACCCTGGAACAATGCGATCTCTGCCATGGCACGGAAGGTTTCGCGGTCTCCGCGCGCATGGACCACAGCACCATCGATCAAGAATGCGTTGTTTGCCACAACGGCGACGTCGCCAAAGGTAAATCACCCAAGCATATCAATTCGACATCAGTTTGTGATGCCTGCCATACCACCATTATCTGGGAACCGTCACTGACGGTCGATCACAGCCAGGTGTTTGGCCGGTGCGCAGCCTGCCACGACGGCACCCTTGCCAAAGGCAAAAGCAGTCGACATATCGCGACCAGTGACAACTGCGATGCCTGCCATATCACCGTTGCCTGGTCACCCGTGAGTCTTGTAGATCACCATGAAATCTTAGGTGCCTGTGTTGATTGCCACAATAACTTGGTTGCCGAAGGCAAAGCCGCTCTGCATGCACCCACCTCGGATATATGTGATGCCTGCCATAGCAGTCAAATTTGGGTACCGGCAATCGTCGTGGATCACAGCCAGGTGGTTACGGGCAGTTGCAGCGCTTGCCATGCCAGCAAGGGTTTGACCACGCCTTCCAGCGGTAATGCAAAATCACAATCTCTGGATCACGTGACGACGAATGAGGAATGTGATCTTTGCCATGACACCAGCGCATGGTTACCGGCGAATTTTCAGCACCAGGGAGTTACCGGGAATTGCGTTGCCTGCCACACCTACGGCATCCGGGCAACGCCAAAACCGGCCACCCACCTGCCAACCACCGACTGGTGTGAAAACTGCCATGTGAATTTTGCCGCCTGGATACCGGTGTTCAGCAACAACTTCAATCACAATGAAGCCCTGGGGCGCTGCAGTTTTTGCCACGACGGCCTGCGTGCGACGGGCAAAAGCGCTGGCCATATCCCCACCACCCAGGAATGCAACAACTGTCATATGACCATCGCCTGGACCGGCGTGGCCGGCATCAATCACGCGGTCATTTTTGATGACTGCATCACGTGCCACAATGGCATCATCAGCAGCGGGAAGAGTGGCGCACACATGCCCAGCACTGACAGTTGCGAAGCGTGTCACCAAACGTTCCCCGCCACCTGGACGCCGGTGGCGTCCTCACAAGTGGATCATACCCAGGTATTCGGCTCATGCGTGAGTTGTCACAACGCCAGCATCGCCCAGGGTAAATCCCCGTTGCACGCGGCGACCACCGACATGTGTGATGCAT
>JAHECY010000169.1 GCA_024641505.1 Gammaproteobacteria bacterium | reverse complement strand
GAAGTTATTCCACTGGTCGGATTAGAGGGCGGCGGTCAGGATGAAATCGGCGACCCTATTGTGGGCATCCCAAGACAGGCAAACGAACAGGATCGCCTGGCCTACTGGGCAACGACCTTTCGTGCATTGGGCGATGTCGCTCATTTGGTCCAGGATATGTCGCAACCACAACATACGCGCTTGGACAGCTAGCGGTTACCGCGCATACTTCGTGCAATTCATTAAAACCGAGAATGGTACGTGGTTGATTGAAGGAATGTGAAAATGCAAAGCAAATCAAATAAATCATCACGAACATCGCCCGCTGGATACCAGGCACGACAGTTTACTTGGAACATAGGTTATGAATAGCATCTCAATCAAACTCCTGACACTGTGGGCTGTAGTCTTGCTAAATACTGGGTGCAGTTTTATGGGCGCACCTCGGACCGGCCTCGTTCTGAACTTGGAAACCAAGGAACCAATCCCGGATGCAGTAGTAGTTGTACTCTGGGAAGGTATTGGTGGATTTATCGACGCAACCAGCGTGTGTTACCACGTGATGACGGATACCTCAAACAAGAATGGTCGTTTCTACACCGGTATCTGGTTTGGTTTTGATGCGCCGATTTGGGGTACTGAAATTATGGGGTATGCATACAAGGAAGGATATATCTGGCCCCGCAAGCAACCTGGTGATGGTAATGAATATCTCATTCCCTTCCGTGGCACGCGGGAGGAGAGGTTTGCTTATCTTGAGCGAATGCTATCGGCGACCAATTGCGCAGATGCGGGAGTGAGTTATAAAAACTTATATCGGATACGGAAAGCGATATATGAGGAAGCGATGAAGATTGCAGTTAACGATGATGAAAAAAAAGTCGCATGGGGTTTTGGAAAAAAGGCTGCAAAAACAATTGAGACTTCCCTTTGGGATAAAATGAGAGACCCAGACTACGATCAACTTGTGCGAAAAGTACTAAGTGAGAATCCATGATGAAGCATTTTTACGAGATAATACTACTTCTTTATATACTATTACCGCTTAATTCCATAGCTTACGAGGTGGATACCCATGCAAGAATAACGAGGAGCGCATTCGACCAATCTACAATTGCGGAAGAATTTACGACTAATAGCCTTGGTTTGCAAGTGGAGCAATACTTGGGTGGGTCTGAAAGTGAGCACAAGAACTATTACTACGAATTAACCCAGAAAGATATTTTCAAAAGGGAAGTTTTACAGGGTACTAGAGGCAAAATGCCGGATTTTGAAGAGGCTGACTATAAATATTTCAATCTCCAAGGCTGGCTAATCCGCGGCGCCATCCGCGAGGATGACGTGCTGAAATATGAAGATCCCAATGATGGTGTGATAGATACCGTCAGAGTCGTCAATCATTTTTACGACCCACTCAATAATGAACCACTGACGTTTTGGTATTTTCACGACAAGAAAGGTAAAACCGCGCCTGCCTGGGCATTAGGCGTTGATAATCCCTTCATTGACTCACCTGAAGAAACCACCGGCCGAGTCAACCATTTCACAATCCTCGATGCCCGAGAAGCGATGTTTCGAGCCTTAACCGGTCGGACAGTCGATAAACAGACAAAGAAAGTCAACAAACTGGTGGGCCTGGAGGGTGGTGGTCAGGATATTTACGGCGATCCTATCGAAGGTACGCCACGGTTGGCCAATGAGCAAGACCGTTTGGCTTACTGGGCGACAACCTTTCGTGCATTGGGCGATGTCGCCCATCTGGTGCAGGATATGTCGCAACCACAACATACGCGCTTGGACAGCTAGCGGTTACCGCGCATACTTCGTGCAATTCATTAAAACCGAGAATGGTACGTGGTTGATTGAAGGAATGTGAAAATGCAAAGCAAATCAAATAAATCATCACGAACATCGCCCGCTGGATACCAGGCACGACAGTTTACTTGGAACATAGGTTATGAATAGCATCTCAATCAAACTCCTGACACTGTGGGCTGTAGTCTTGCTAAATACTGGGTGCAGTTTTATGGGCGCACCTCGGACCGGCCTCGTTCTGAACTTGGAAACCAAGGAACCAATCCCGGATGCAGTAGTAGTTGTACTCTGGGAAGGTATTGGTGGATTTATCGACGCAACCAGCGTGTGTTACCACGTGATGACGGATACCTCAAACAAGAATGGTCGTTTCTACACCGGTATCTGGTTTGGTTTTGATGCGCCGATTTGGGGTACTGAAATTATGGGGTATGCATACAAGGAAGGATATATCTGGCCCCGCAAGCAACCTGGTGATGGTAATGAATATCTCATTCCCTTCCGTGGCACGCGGGAGGAGAGGTTTGCTTATCTTGAGCGAATGCTATCGGCGACCAATTGCGCAGATGCGGGAGTGAGTTATAAAAACTTATATCGGATACGGAAAGCGATATATGAGGAAGCGATGAAGATTGCAGTTAACGATGATGAAAAAAAAGTCGCATGGGGTTTTGGAAAAAAGGCTGCAAAAACAATTGAGACTTCCCTTTGGGATAAAATGAGAGACCCAGACTACGATCAACTTGTGCGAAAAGTACTAAGTGAGAATCCATGATGAAGCATTTTTACGAGATAATACTACTTCTTTATATACTATTACCGCTTAATTCCATAGCTTACGAGGTGGATACCCATGCAAGAATAACGAGGAGCGCATTCGACCAATCTACAATTGCGGAAGAATTTACGACTAATAGCCTTGGTTTGCAAGTGGAGCAATACTTGGGTGGGTCTGAAAGTGAGCACAAGAACTATTACTACGAATTAACCCAGAAAGATATTTTCAAAAGGGAAGTTTTACAGGGTACTAGAGGCAAAATGCCGGATTTTGAAGAGGCTGACTATAAATATTTCAATCTCCAAGGCTGGCTAATCCGCGGCGCCATCCGCGAGGATGACGTGCTGAAATATGAAGATCCCAATGATGGTGTGATAGATACCGTCAGAGTCGTCAATCATTTTTACGACCCACTCAATAATGAACCACTGACGTTTTGGTATTTTCACGACAAGAAAGGTAAAACCGCGCCTGCCTGGGCATTAGGCGTTGATAATCCCTTCATTGACTCACCTGAAGAAACCACCGGCCGAGTCAACCATTTCACAATCCTCGATGCCCGAGAAGCGATGTTTCGAGCCTTAACCGGTCGGACAGTCGATAAACAGACAAAGAAAGTCAACAAACTGGTGGGCCTGGAGGGTGGTGGTCAGGATATTTACGGCGATCCTATCGAAGGTACGCCACGGTTGGCCAATGAGCAAGACCGTTTGGCTTACTGGGCGACAACCTTTCGTGCATTGGGCGATGTCGCCCATCTGGTGCAGGATATGTCGCAACCACAACATACGCGCTTGGACGGCCATTCACCTCTTGATCCCGGGGAGCGGCGCTACTACGAGGACTATATAAATACGCGGGCAATCGGTAAGCGGTATTTTGATGAAGATCGAAACTCCGTTGTCCCGGAATTACTCGACTACAATAATTCAAATTATCCATTACCGGAAATACTAAAGTATAGCGAGTTATTTCATACTGGAGCGGAACTGAATGCTGTTACAAATGGAAAGGGCCTAGCGGACTACAGCAACCGGGAATTTTTTAGCATAGGCACTATTGGCAAGTACCCTTCTCCTTCCCATAACCTACTTGACTACAAATTGGAGCCCGCCACGATAAAAGTAAAAGTACCGGATCCCGTGGAGGGAATGTATTCCTACAAAATGGTTTCAGCAGACGCTTTCTTTCTGGTAGCCGAAGCGGTCGACAAGCGCACCGGATCCAGAAAGTATATCAAGAAAGCCGCCATGAGCATGTGGGACCAGCACGCCACATCGCCGGTCTACACCATGAGCGAAGAAGTGTACGACGATAACGCCAGTCTTCTGATCCCCCGCGCTGTCGCCTACAGCGCTGGGTTAATAAACTACTTCTTCCGCGGCCGCATGAAGATCGAACCACCGGACGACGGCATCTATGGCTTGATCAACGCCACCCAGAAACAGGGCGTCGAAGCGCCAGGCATTCCCGTGGTTAAGGACGCAGAAGGCAATAACACCGACACCCTTTTCGGCTTCAACAAAATCAAACTCAAAGTCAGCAATACCAGCCCGGCGGGGGAAAACATGGGCGCCGACGGTCAGCTCCGGGTGGTTGCCAAGTACCGCCGCAATATGTGCTACCAAGGCGATCTTTCCGGTGAATACGGCTGGGGTGACAGCACTGGCTTTCCTGCCGGTTGCACGGAAGCCACGTTTACCGGCGGCGAGGAATATATATCCGTGTCCGAACCACAAACACTGACCGGCGATATTCGGGAGCCGACGGAATTTATCTTTGAATTCTCCCCGATGGAAACCATCCCGATCAACGCCTACAACCTGTACCTGCAAGTGGTCTACCGGGGCCCGTTGGGCAACGAGGCCGACGCGGTGGTGGTGGCCACCAAGGATATTTATGAACCGGTGTACGTGGCGCAGATGAACGATACCGATACCTTGTGTTTCAATGACAAGATCGTAGTGAACACCCCTGACGATAAGGCGGTACTGACGCAAGACGA
>JAHECY010000168.1 GCA_024641505.1 Gammaproteobacteria bacterium | reverse complement strand
GGGGGTAAGAGTCAATTGCAGGCGCCGCTCCTGGCGGCCGGAAACGACGCCGCCGCCGTAGGCGGGATCCAATTCTCCCGTGCGGGAACGTATCAAGCGCATATAGGCGGTGCATTGCACCGTGAAATCGGGGAACATCACCGCGAACGCATCGGGAGTGACGGTATAGACGCCGGGGTCGCCGCTGATATCAATGGTGCTTTTATACAAATTGCCATCAAGGCAACGCAGTTCTATTTTCATAAACATAGCGTCCTGACCGCCGGCCGGACTCCAGGTCAGGGTGAGGTCGTCGGCGCGCGGCGCGTAACTGGCGCCGTTGACCGGTGTTTGCAGGGAAAACCCGTCGGGAATCGTCGCCAGGGAACGCGGCGCGGAAATCTGGTCACGGCCCCGGGCAAAAGCAATGGTAAACGTGGTGCCGGTATAGTCCCCTTGAAACAGCGCGGCATATTGTTCCGCGCTGTATAAACCCTGAGGTTTCATGATCTTGATGTCGTTGGTCAATTCGCGGCTGTTATCGAACAGATCGTGGCGCTGGTCGATGGTGCTCAAGTCCTGGATCGAGGCGGCGCGCAACTTGTCGGTGTAAATGCCGACGTAAACATCGTCCGTGACGATTTTCATGTCCCGCAATTGCGCCCAGACCTCGGTTTCAAAGGCGCTGTAGGCGGTGGCGACGAGTTCCGCTTCGATGTCACGCGTCGCCACTCGGCTATCGGAGATCCAGGTTCTGTAGGACGCGCTTTCGCTGCACGCCGCCAGCAGCGCGAGTGTCAACAGGGTGAGAGTGCCAATGGGCAAATATCTGTAAGCAGGCATAATCCACCTTCGTCGTCAGTGTACGCGTCAGAATTCCGGGCAAGTCCATGATATAGCCAACGCTTCAGCGCCCGGGCCGCGGACCGTGCAGGGCACGTGTCGTACAACTAAGACGCCCGCCGTTGGAATTTGCCGCCGGGCTGAGATGTCTCGGGCCGCGGTGAGCGTAAGGGTGGTGATTGGCCTTGGGGCTAAACCCTCACCGGTGGCACCTGTCATGGCGCCGCTCTCCAAGTATTTGTGCGCTCGACCCTCCCCGCCATGCACGGTTTCTGGATAGAGTAGCAGGTTCGGAATTGCGATGGGCGTAACATCGTTGCGGTGAGTTTATCCAATAGTCTTTCAGCGTCGCCACAATTGGACCGGCCAGCGGTGGAAATGTGTGGCGGCAGAGAAATCAAATGCGGAAGATGTCAACAGCCGCTTACCGTTTTTTGGGTTCGGGTGAGATTGTAGCGAACGATCAGGTTTTTCAATAACGCATCAGTTTCCATGATGTCGTAATAAAAGCCCTTGAATACGGTCAGACGGATTCTATTATTCACGATGGGTCGGCGGTTACACGCTGTTTCGTAGCGGTTTTATATGAAACAGCTTATATTCCTGGAGCATTCCCGCTTGTAGGGATATACTTGGCGAGGCTGTAGTTCGGTAAATAATGCTCGTTGTTTGCAGGCTGGGAGCGGTGTGCATAGTCCCGATGAAAGACAACCTCAGGGAAGATGTAAGTACAGCTACGACTGCAAATAGAATAGAGCAAGCCTATCATACGATTTTCTATGTCTTATCCAATCATTCAGCTTGCCAAAGATGCTCCTACTCAGCTTGAGCAACTGGGTACTAAAAACAAGTTTTGGTATCGTAATCAAAATGAGCAAAGCATGCTATTCAAGGAAGGGAGGCCAGGTACGGGAGAGAACTGGGCAGAGAAAGTTGGATGTGAGTTGTGTCGCCTGTTAGACATCCCTCATGCGCACTATGATCTGGCAGTATGGGAAGATAGAAAAGGCGTGGTAAGCCCGAGCTTCGTGCCAGAGGGTGGCCGGTTAGTTTTGGGAAACGAACTGCTCGCGAAAATCATCGACGACTATGAAGAGGAAGGACGTTACCAAGTTCGCCAGCATACGGTGCGTACAGCGATGGCGGTAATGTCCAGCCGGAACGTCGGTATGCCCTTGGCATGGGCAGCCCCAGCGGAGCTAAAGGATGCCGCAAGCGTTTTTGTCGCTTATTTTCTGCTTGATGCGTTGGTAAGTAATCAGGATCGACATCATGAGAACTGGGGTTTAATTATGCTGCCCGAACAAGGAGTTTCCCTAGCCCCTACCTTCGATCATGCATCTAGTCTGGGAAGGAATGAGACAGATAAAAACCGAAGGGAAAGATTAATCTCCAACGATAAAGGGCGGAAAGTCGAGGCATATGTTGCGCGCGCGATATCACCATTTTTTGCTACGCCTTCAAGCCTAATTCCCTTAAGAACTATCGAGGCTTTTCGTGAAGCAGCAAAGATTCGACCTGATGCGGCCGATTACTGGGTACGGAAGCTGGCTAAAGTCAATTTGGGAGACTATAAATCAATATTAGCGGAGATTCCCGACTCCGCAATTTCGGGAGTCGCGCGTGAGTTTGCTTGCGAAATGCTGAAAGTTAACTCAGCCAGGATTCAAAATTCATAAAAGGTATTCGCGTGAAGGTGAAATGAAATGAAAACGTTGTTTGTTGCATGTCAGGATGCCAAAAGTAGGCGATGGGCGCCGGTAGGTAGACTCACCCGTGAAAACGGCGTGTACCGTTTTGTCTACACGCGCGGCGTGAAAGAAATCGCTGACTTTCAACCTTTCGGGCGCATGCAAAACTTGCACAAGGCCTACCGGTCGGAGCAACTGTTTCCGATTTTCGCAAATCGTGTCCTGGCGAAGAATCGTCCGGAATATCGAGACTATCTAGAGTGGCTGGGTTTGGCGGGAGTCAAATATGATGCCTTGGAGGAACTTGCGCGAACAGGCGGCTTGCGGGCAACAGATTCCCTGGAAATCTTCCCCTGTCCGGAGCCAGTTGAAGGGAAAGTGTACGAAGTATATTTTTTCTGCCGGGGGTTACGGCACCTGCACGAGGAAAACCAGGAGCGTGCGCGCCGTTTAACTTTCGGTGAGCGCTTATACCTGATGCAAGACGTACAGAATACCAATGACAATATGGCTCTGCTTCTACGGACTGATGACCCGGTTACGCTTGTTGGTTATGCGCCCCGTTATTATTCGGCGGAATTTTCGTCTTTAATCAAAGCTGTGGGATCGGAGTCGGTTAAGGTGACCGTGGAACGGGTAAACACCGGCGCGCCCCTTCAATACCGGGTGCTTTGTAAAATGACAAGCCCTTGGCCTGCGAATTTTTTGCCTTGCGCAAGTCAAGAGTTTGAAGCACTGGCTTGAGCGAGAATCAGTGAATAAAGTGAACGACCTCTATCGATACAACGAGCAAAATGTCGTCGTCTCGCCGGCGGCTGGCGCCACGGGTACCATCATTTGCACCTTTGGTGGAGGCTGCCTATTTCGTGTTTATCACAATCAGGAAGATTTCACGGATTATGAAATTCGACATGATGAGTTACCTGTCACAATAGAAGAAGGCGCATTGCCGGCATTTTATGAATGTAGTGGCCGTAATATTCTTGACCACAGCCACAGATTTTTGGATTAAAATAATTGAGTAGGGATTTTAAAGAGTTAGTGAACCGTGATTTATTGTCAATACCTTAACCGCCGCAATGTTACAACAAATAACTTGACGACCAAGGCGCGTTAGACAGATTCTGAACACCGCGACTATCCTACGCTTCAAACCGCTACTAGCTTCCCCATTACAATAATCCATTTATTCTTCTACGAAGGTCTGGAACATTCCGATTTGTATGGATACACTTGATGGGATTGCAGTCCGGTTAGACGCGCCATGTCATTGCGCCGCAGAAATTAAACCCAAGGATCAGGTGTACCGACTGAAATGGAACCGTCAGAACGCTTTTATAAAATATGCAGGGAGTTGCACAAGGGCAAGCCGGTGAAGATAAGTGCCTTGCTACCAGGGGGGAATGTATCTGATACAGGAGTCGCGCTCCTCGCGGGCGCGTGGATTGAAACGCTACCCTGAATCAATTGGTATATTGGTACCGGGTGTTGCGTTCTTTGCAGGTACGCGGATTGAAACTACAAATACCCGCCAGTAGTTGCCAGCTATTACCACCTTCACTATCTCCTGAATTCAACCGGTGGGTTTCGTGTGTGATCAGATGACCGACAGCCGGATCGACGCCCTGTCAACACTAATGGCCCTTGATCCAATCAACGATAGCGCGCACGACTTTTTCCTCGATGCCTAGAAAGCCGTGGTAGCTCTTGCCTTTGCAGGGATCACCTTGCGATCTGCCGCCGCTGAAGCGCTTGAATTCCTTTACTTTCACCGCGGTGAGCTTATCCAACAGATGCTCCGCGTCGCTCAACGGCGTTACACCGCAGGCGTCTTTTTCGTGATGGATGACGAAAGTAGCGGCGGTAATGGCGGACAGATCGATATCCTCCAGGGAATCATGACCTTTTTTGCTTTTTCGGGTAACGCTGGAAGTTAACACAATGCCGTCGGGGCCGGCCGCCCCTGATATTCTCGCCGCTACGTTGGCCGCCGATATCGTGCCGCGGCTGGTGCCCACCAGCCATAAGGGTTTGCCCGGGTGCCGGTCGCGCAGGAATTTCATCACCGCGGCGATATCTTCG
>JAHECY010000082.1 GCA_024641505.1 Gammaproteobacteria bacterium | reverse complement strand
ATTCGCTGTGCCCGGAAACTAAATGAACAATCGCAAGGGGATATACGCCGTATGAGTAGAAAGTCCACAAGCACGCTGATCCTGCCTGACGCGGGGCGTCGTCGATTTATCCAGGGTCTTGCCGCCGGCGGAGTCATACTGGGCTTGTCGCCCTGGGTCAAACCGAGCTGGGCCGGAGCCGCACCGGCCGCCAGCACCGGCACGGCACCGGTGCTCAGCGGTACGGAATTCGATCTTGTCATTGCCGAAACAACGGTCAATTTTACCGGCAACCCGCGCCTGGCGACCACCATCAACGGTTCCATTCCGGCACCGATCCTGCGCTGGCGTGAGGGCGACACCGTTACGATCAGAGTCACCAATCGCCTGCCGGTGCCCACCTCCATACACTGGCACGGTATCATCCTGCCCTACCAGATGGACGGTGTGCCCGGTATCAGCTTTAAAGGTATCGCGCCCGGTGAAACCTTCAGCTATCGCTTCAAGGTTCAGCAGGCCGGTACCTATTGGTATCATTCCCACACCGGCTTCCAGGAGCAGACCGGCATGTACGGTGCCATTATCGTCGAAGCGCGTGGTGGCGAGCGCATCCGCGCCGATCGCGATTACGTGGTGCAGATCTCCGACTGGACCGACGAAGATCCGATGGCGGTGTTCGCCAAGCTGAAAAAGCAGGGCGACTATTTCAACTTCATGGCGCCGACGGTGGCCGATTTTTTCCGCGATATCTCGCAACACGGCCTCGGTAATGCCATGGACAAGCGCCGCATGTGGAACCAGATGCGCATGAGTCCCACCGACCTGGCGGACGTTTCGGCTTATACCTACACCTACCTCATGAACGGCACCAGCCCGGCGGGCAACTGGACCGGCTTGTTTACGCCCGGCGAGCGCGTACGCCTGCGCTTTGTCAGCAGCGGCACCCAGAGCTATTTTGACGTGCGTATCCCGGGCCTGAAAATGACCGTGGTGCACGTCGACGGCCAGGATGTGGAGCCGGTGACCGTGGACGAATTCCGCTGCGGGCCGGGCGAGACCTACGACGTGCTGGTATCACCGCAGGACGAGGCTTACACCATCTTTGCCCAATCCATGGACCGTACCGGTTACGCGCGCGGTACGCTCGCCACCCGGGCGGGGCTGACGGCGCCGGTGCCGGAACTGGATCAACCGCAGTGGCTCGCCATGGCCGACATGATGGGCGCCATGGGGGCCATGGGGGCCATGGGCGGCGACATGGCCGGCATGGATCACAGCGGTCACGACATGGCCGATATGGACATGGCCGGCATGGACATGGGGGGTGGTGCCGCGGTGCGTGTGCGCCATGCCCGAACCGAATACGGTCCCGGTGTCGACATGCGCGTCGATAACCCGCGTACCAATCTCGACGACCCTGGCATTGGTCTGCGCAACAACGGTCGCCGCGTGCTTACCTACGCCGACCTGCACACGCTCGGTGGATCCCTCGATCCGCGTGGCGCGCAACGTGAAATCGAACTGCATCTCACCGGCAATATGGAGCGTTATACCTGGTCCTTCGACGGTGTGGAGTTCGGCAAGTCCACTCCGATCCACTTTCATCACGGTGAACGTCTGCGCGTCATTCTGCACAACGACACCATGATGACCCATCCCATGCACCTGCATGGCATGTGGAGCGAATTACAAACCGCCAACGGCGATTTTCAAGTGCGGCGCCACACTTTCAGTGTGCAGCCGGCGCAACGCATCAGTTTTCTCGTTACCGCCGACGCGCTGGGGCGTTGGGCCTGGCACTGTCACCTGATGTATCACATGGACGCGGGCATGTTCCGCGAAGTGGTGGTGGCATGAGTAATCCGTCAGTGGCAAGAGGTAGCAAGCGCATGGGTCAATTCATTATGAACATCGGCCGGCAACAGGCCGTGGCACCGGTACTGGCAGTGGTGCTGTTGACATGTTTGCACCCGGCCTGGGCGCAGGAAGAAACAACCGGCCAACAGGAACTGGATACCGGCACCATGAATCACGACGCCATGCCGGGCATGGACCACGGTGTCCAGTCCACGCCGTCCAAGGACCAGGGGCATGACCTGCATCATGGCGATATGACCGGCATGGACGGAATGAACCACGGTGCCAAGCACGAACCGTCACCGAGCGCGATGCCGGGCATGGATCACAGCGCCATGCCCGGTATGGATCATGGCGCCGCGGCCGCATCTGCGGATGGCATGACCGGGAGGCAACCCGCTGCCATGCAAGGTGGCTCCCCCCCGGCCGATGCTCGCGATCCCCATGCCAATTCGAGCGGCTATACTCTTGATTCCGGTCCCTATGCCATGGCGGGACCGCGGCAACTGCGGTTGGCCGACGAGCATCATTTCGGTTCGCTGCAGATGAATCGCCTCGAGACCGTGCGCACCGCGGACACCGCCGCCGCGGCCTACGACCTGCAGGCCTGGTATGGTGGTGACTACGACCGCGCCGTGCTCAAGGCCGAGGGCCGTTACGACAACGGCAAGTCTGAGGAAGCGAGCACCGAATTATTGTGGGGGCACGCCGTGACGGCCTATTGGAACCGCCATTTAGGGGTGCGCTATGACGGCGGTGAAGGGGCAAAGCGCGGTTGGCTGGCGCTTGGCGTGCAGGGTTTGTCGCCCTACTGGTTCGAATTGGATGCCACGGCTTATCTCGGTACGGCGGGCCGTAGCGCGTTGAACCTGGAAGCGGAATACGAACTGTTGTTCACGCAGAAATTAATTTTACAACCGCGCATCGCGGCTGATCTCTACGGCAAGGACGACGACGAGCGCGGCATCGGCGCGGGCCTGTCGGAACTCAAGGCGGGTGTGCGTCTGCGTTATGAAATCCGGCGCGAGCTGGCGCCCTATGTGGGCGTCGAATGGGCCGGCGCGTTCGGCGCAACCGCCGATTACGCCCGCGCCGCAGGACAGGACCCCCGGGAAACCCAGGCCGTCGCCGGCGTACGTTTCTGGTTCTGAGTGGCAACGCCACGCCGGACATCAGATAAATTGCAGTGTCCTGTCGACGGCACGAACGGCGATGCTGCACGGTATTTAAAGAATAAGTAGGCATCACGTCGAATCAGCGCCGGACAAAATTCCGGCGCAAGACCGCGCCACAGCGCATCGCTAATCAACGCAGCGTGCGAGACTGCATAAAAACACCCCTGCGTATGATGCTGCGGCATGAATTGTAAGGGTGCGTATTACGCAGCCTTACAGTCAGCGCCGCGGGATGGTGCACGGGGAGAGGCGTTTTTACTCAGTTTCGCACCCTGCAACCCGCGGTATCCTGCGCTGGCGTGCCAATTCGCCATTACAATTCAGCAGTGTGTTGCATGTATAATCGTCGCACGACAAGCCGGAGGGTGACGTAAAAATGCAAAGTTTGTGGAATGAAGTGGAAGCGGCGGCCTTTGAAGGCGATCTGGCGCAGCGCGTGTACAGCTCGCGCTTGCTGGGGCGGGATACCTCGCTGGTGCTGCACGGCGGCGGTAACACCTCGGTCAAGTCCCGGCGACCGGACATCTTCGGCGAGGAACAGGACGTACTCTATATTAAGGGGAGCGGCTGGGACCTGGTGACCATCGAAGCCGCGGGCTTCGCGCCGGTGGCCCTGGAGCCGGTGGCGCGGCTGGCGCAACTGCCGCAACTGAGCGACACACGCATGGTGCAGGCGCTGAAAACCTATTGTCTCGACCCGGCGGCGCCCGCGCCCTCGGTGGAAACCATTCTGCACGCCATACTGCCCGACAAATTCGTCGATCATACCCATGCGGACGCGGTGGTCACGATCACCAATACCGACGACGGCCTGGCGCGCATCAAAGAAATCTACGGTGACGATGTCATCGTCATTCCCTACATCATGCCCGGCTTCGACCTGGCCCGTCTGTGCGCCGAACAATGCGCGCGTCAGCGCCATGGGGGCAGCCTCGGCATGGTGCTGATGAATCACGGTATCTTTTCCTTCGGCGCCACGGCACGGGAATCCTACGAACGCATGATCGCCCTGGTGGCGCGGGCGGAAGCCTATTTGCACCAGCACCGGGCCTGGGACCTTGCGCTCCCGAAGATCCGGGCGGCGGCGGCCGCGCCCCTGCGCCGCGCCCAACTGCGCCAGCAACTTGGCCAGGCGGCGGGCAAATCCATGATCATGGAAAGTCACTACAGCGAACGCGATCTGGCGTTTGTGCAGCGCGCGGATATTGCGCACATCAGCCAGCAAGGCCCGGCGACGCCGGACCATGTGATTCGCACCAAGAGTTTGCCGCTGGTGGGCGAGGATGTGACCGCGTATGTGCAACGATATCGGGAATACTTTCAAACCCATAATCGCGGCGCCAACACCATGCTCGATCCCGCGCCGCGCGTGTTGCTGGACGCGGAACTGGGCGTGTGTGTCGCGGGCGCCAGCGCCAAAGACGCGGCCATCGTCCATGACATTTATGCCCATACCATGGACGTGATCGAGCGCGCGCAACTGCTTGGCGGTTACCGGGCATTGCCAGCGGCGGATTTGTTCGCCATGGAATACTGGGAACTGGAGCAGGCCAAGTTACGCAAGCCCGGCGCTGTGCCGCCGTTGCAAGGCGAGGTGGTGTTGATCACCGGCGCCGCCTCGGGCATCGGCAAAGCGTGCGTCGACGTGTTTCTCAAACAGGGCGCGTCGGTGGTGGCCCTGGATATCAGTGATGCCGTCGTCGGTCTGCATCAACGCGCGGATTATCTGGGACTGGTGTGCGATGTCACCGATGATGCGCGCATTCAACAGGCGCTCACCCAGGCGGCACTGCATTTCGGTGGCCTCGACATGCTGGTGCTCAATGCCGGCATGTTTCCTCCCGGTTGTCAGGTGGCGCAATTGAGCAGCGAACAATGGCGCCAGGTCATGGCCTTGAATCTCGATGCCAATATGGTGTTACTGCGCGAGAGTCATCCATATTTGCGTTTGGCCCATAACGGCGGGCGCGTGGTGGTGATCGGTTCCAAGAACGTGCCGGCGCCGGGTCCGGGCGCGGCGGCTTATTCCTGTTCCAAGGCGGCGTTGAATCAATTGATGCGCGTAGTGGCGCTGGAATGGGGTAAGGACGGCATTCGCATCAACACCGTGCACCCGAACATGGTGTTCGATACCGCCATCTGGAGCGACGAAGTGCTGCGCTCCCGGGCCCAACACTACAACATGACCGTGGAAGAATATAAGACCAATAACGTACTGCGCACCACCATCACCAGCCACGACGTGGCGGCGCTGACCGCCGCCATGTGCGGTCCGTTGTTCGCCAAAACCACGGCGGCGCAACTGCCCATCGATGGTGGCAATGAACGGGTGATTTGATATCGCTTGTCAGGGGCGCGCCGCGGGTGCTGATCCTGGCAAGGGTGCTGGTGCCGGGATTGGCGCCGACGTTGGCACCGGAGGCGGCGTATCGCTCTTGATGGCGATAATCGCGCCGCCGGAGTCCACGGCCAGGGTTTGGGTTACGGTAATCAGTTCCGCCAGTTGTTCTGCCAGATTGTGATGGCGCGGGTCATTGTGGGCGAACACGATATGGCTCAGGGATTTGATGTTCTTCCAGAGCGTGGCGCTGTCGGGCATGGGTGGCGGCAGGGGCAACACATCCCGGCGCACGGCGATCATGGTGCGGGCCGGCCACTGACTGGCGGCGCGAAACGGTTTGTCGGGATTCGCGGCTTCGGCGCGTAACTGGTCGATGATCTGATCCACCGGGTCCAGGATATTGTTGGCCAGGTTGTGGGCATGGGCCCGGTCCATTTGCATGAACCAGAACAGCAGCACGAACACCGCGAAGGTGGCAATGCCGCGCTGGCCGAAAAAATTATTGACGGGCAACTTGCGATTGGCGCGGATCAGCAATTCCACGCCGCCGTAAATGATGACAATCTGCGCCACCAGGGCCCAGGCGGCGTCGGCGCAAAACAGGCCGATGGCGAGCGCGCTCAACAGGGTGCGGCCGGGCAGGCTGCGCGTCAGTTCTTTGCCGATGTACAGTAGAATCACCAACAGCAGAATGAAACCCAGGGTGCCCAGCACCATTTCCTCTTCGCCCGGCGGTTCCGCGGGATAGAAGCTGTAAATGATATGGGCCAGCGGCAACACGGGATTGCCGAACCAGTCGATGGCGATCCAGCCGGCACCCATGGCGAGCATGATACCCGTGGTGATGGCCAGACCGATGAATATGTGTTGCTGGTGTTTTTTGCCGACCGGCGCGCGGTACCATTGCCAGGCCAGCGCCATCGGGAATGCCAGACCCATGGGATGGATGGTGATGGTGATCGCCGTCAGGATCATCAGCACGAAATACCAGCCGGTGATGGTGCGCTCCTGGGTGCGGAATTTAGCGTCCACCCACAGACCCAGTCCGACGATGAATATTAAATAAATGCCCTGGTCCATGGCGTCGATCTGCATCAGGGTAAGTGGCGCTACCAGGAACAGGCCGCTGGCCACCAGGGCCACTTCATCGTTCCATTGGACGCGGCTCCAGCGATACAGGGCCAGCACCGCGACAAAAGCCACCATTATGGTAAATACCTTGGCGGCCAGCATGCTGCCGGACCAGTAGATGCCCAGAGGTATAAACAGGAGCGCCCGGAAATCCGGAATCTGAAAAATAAATACCGGGTTGGCAATCTGGTCCGACGTGGACCAGTTGAGCAACAGCGCGCGTGCGGCGCCCTCGTCAAGCCCAAAGGGCGTGAAGCCTACCAGGCCGAGCAACAACAGCGCGCCGCCCCAGCAAATGAGCGTGGCCACGGGCCAGACATAATTCGGAACACGATCCAACATCGATTAATCACCTTGTGCCCTGCGAGCACCTAGACTGAAGATAAAAAGGACAGGTATTTTACCTTAACCGGAGACGAATTGCCCAAACCGCTTACTCGAAAATCAAGCGCAACATCTTGCCCCCGGTTTCATCCGCCAGTTTCTGATATTGCCAGAGTGCGTCCGGATTCTCCTTGCCGATGGGTAAGGTAAATGCCGGTGCGGGAATGGAAAAATAGTGGATGGTGTCGGTCGATGGTTCATCACCGATCACCAGGTAGGCGCCCGGCACCGGCGCTTCGTCCTGGGCGTGGGTGAACGCCAGACCCATGGTTTCTTCATTGCCGATGAACGGCGCGCCTTGCATCAGCTTGTCGAACATTTCGCCCATGGTGCCGGTGTAAGTTTCGGTTTTGCCGTCGGAGAACCAGGTGATCCCGGACAAGCGCTTGCCGGAGCGGATCACCACCACACGTAATACCGGGATCAGAAAATTGGTGACGCCATGCATGGAGCCGGTGGCGTCGACGATCATGTGCAGATCATGACCCGGCAGGTCTTTCAATCCTTGTACGAATACATCGAAGTCTTTTTTGTTCTTGCCGCTGTCGAGACCGGCGGAGGCCAGGGCTTTGGCCATTTGCGATTCCGGTGTCATGACCGTGACTTCATCCATGTCGTGCATCAGGCGCCGGTTTTCCGCCTGGGCCGACGCTAATTCTTTCTTTAGCTCATTGATGTCGCGTTTCATGCGCGGTACCTCGTGTTCCTCCGCGGAGCGGGATGTGATCAGGATGGTCACCAGCAAGAACACGAAGGTCGCCAGCATCAGCAGCGCGATATCGGAGAAGATTTCATGAATATTCAAGGGCGATGAGCGGATCTTGCGCGCCATTGGGGCACCTGTTTCCTGCGCTATTTGGCGATACGGACGCTGTTGATCAGCAGATGCCACCAGCGGCCTTTGAGCAGGCGTTTCAATTGAAATTCCTGGTGCAGCGCTTCATGATATTCCTTGCGCAAGGCGATAGCGCGGCGGATCGAGCGGTCATCGGCCTCGATTTCGTGCAGGTGTTGCAGCTCATTGGCGAAGGCAGCGATGGTTTCCCGGGAATCCAGCAATACCTGCTGCAGATGCTCGATATTATGCGTCAGGTTCGCCACTTCGGCGTTGAGCATGCGTACATCCCGTTCCACGGATGGCTTGAAATCCGCGGAAAAATACACCAGGCAGGTGCGTATCAGGTTTTCCTCAAGGCTTTCCACGCCGTTTTGGTCGATATGCGCGAACACGCGCAGCAAGATGCCGCCCAGCAGCGATCCCAGCAGCGTCGTGTAAAATGCCGTGCCCATACCGGCCATGGCGCTGCGCAATCCGGCCAGTAGTTGGGTTTGATCTTCACCCAGCGCTTCCATGGATGCTGTCAGGCCGGTGAGGGTAAGCGTCAGGCCGACGACAGTGCCGATCAGGCCCAGAGTGATCAGCAGGTTGCCGATGATTTCCAGGGCGTGGGCGATACGCTGGTATATCGCGAATTCCACATCCACCAATGATTCGATATTCAATTCACCGTTGTTATCGATGATGGTGCTCAACGACCGAAAGAAACGCGCTATTCCCAGGTGCTTGGGCGTGTCGGCCACGCCGCGCCAGCCGTGTTTGCGGGCGATGACTTCCAGTTTGTCCGCATGCACGTACTCCCAGGTCAATACCAGAGTCATCGCCAGACTGGTGCAAACGCCAATCACAAACAGACCGAGGATGGCCCAGGTGATGCGGCTGGGATCGTGCTGGATGAAGTTCCAGACATCCGTGTCATGGTACAACCCCATGTAAATCACTAGCGCCGCGGCACTCCAGGCGATCCATAAAAACAGCGCTCGATATCCCCTTTGTATCACGGTGTATTAAAACCTTCTGTTAAGCCAGTGTGTTCGTCAACTATATATACGCTGCATGCGTGCATGCAGGCCGTTCAGTATCCGCGCTAAATACTTACTGGGTCAACGCTTTTAAACGATTTAACATCGGTAAAAACAGACTGTTAAGCTCTGATTTTCTCCGTTTCTCAATGGCTTGCTCGCGGCAATTTTTTCTAGTATTGTGTGGTCCCACCAGAGTATGGGAACTGCCGCGTGGAAAAACCGCCTGGAGGATGCCGGGTGGGTTGGCGATGTTAATGCGATAGTGATAGTGATATAGTCGCGGCCAGTGTAAAAAGTTTATAAAAAATAAAGAGTCATTCCAGAGGGAGGTGCACTATGTTAAGTACTGGTGAAATTGTTGTGGTCTATGCGGTGGTAACTGTTGTCGCATTCGGCATTGCAGTGTTCATGCTCAAGAAGAATTCATAAGTTTCTCAAAATGAAATCCGGTGGTGCCAGTATTACTTTTGGTAAAAGGGATGCGCACGCCGGAACAACTAAATGTAATCGGGAGGGTTGAGGCAAATGCGTATTACAAAAACCTTGGTCGTTTTTGCTGCAGTATCTGCGCTGTTTTCGGTGCAGGCGTTGGCTAGCGGAGACAACGGTAATGCCGCTAATGGCAAAACGATTTTTGAGCAGGGCAAGGGAGCGGTGCCAGCTTGTAATAGTTGTCATGGTGCGGAAGGCTTGGGGGACGACAGCATGGGGACACCCCGTCTGGCCGGTCAGGGCTATGTGTTCATCGTCAAACAGCTGAGTGATTTCGCCAATGACAAGCGTATGGATACCACGATGTTCACTATGAACACTAATGCCAAAGGTTTGTCCGAGGAAGATCGTCGGGATGTGGCCGCTTATGTGTCGTCGCTGGATTCTCCGGATACCGCTTCCGATATGAAGCAAGTCAAGGAGCTGGGCAATACCGTCGGTGTGCGCTACCTGGGCAAAGCGCTGGCGCAATATGGCGCTCCCGAGCGTGACGTTCCCGCATGCCATTCCTGTCATGGTTTCAACACCCGTGGCGCCGCTCCGATCTATCCGCGTCTGGCGAACCAGCGTTATGTCTACCTGGTCAACCAGTTGAAGAAGTGGCGTGATGGCAGCCGTGCGAACGACCTGATGGGTCAGATGCGCAAAGTCGCCAAGAACCTGAGCGATGATGATATCTATAATGTTGCTGCGTTCCTGACTTCCGCGCCGTTGACCACTGTGGGTAACGGTCGTTTACCGCCGGCGCCTCATACATCACATTAAGTATTTGCGCAGCAGTAGGCGCTCATAATAAAAATAAAAAAAAGGGCGGTGTTAACACCGCCCTTTTTTTCTTTACTATACCGCTGCGGCGGCGGGCGCTGATTTTAGCCTGTCCCTGGCTGTTATGTTAAAATGCCAAAGATGTAATACGGGAAGAGCAGTTCATGTCTGGAAAGAATGCGTTAAAAATCGGTGAGAAAATCCTGTTTGGTATTTTCGGTGTGTTCATTGTATTGGCCACGTTAAGTTATATCGCTCTGGAAATCGTGCGTACCCGTTCACCGGAGCCGCTGTTTCAAGTCAAGACCCATTATGATTTCTCCCCCGTGGGCGAGCAGGGGTCGGTGATGTTTCGGGAAGCCAACTGTACCTCCTGTCATCGGGCGCTGCGCAATGGCACCAACATGGGCCTGGATCTGGATGGCATCGGTACCAAGCGCACTCCCGAATGGATCTATCAGTTCCTGAAAGAACCGGAAGCCACCTATACCGCCCGCACTCTGGATCATGGCGCACGCCCCAAGGAAGCTTCCTACGTGGCGGAATTGCCGGATACCACGTTGGTTGCGATTGCCACCTTTTTGTCCGAGCTGCGTGCGGACCAGGGCTCGGCGTCTTCGCCGATGCCACCGGAAGGACGTTCGTCGTTCATCGACAATATGTTAAAGGCCTGGGCGCCGGAGAGCTGGCGCGAGAAGTACGGGGATGTGCGGGACCGGGAATATACCGCCACCGAAGCCCCCTCCAAGTAGATGTCTGTTGAGCGAGATTTGTTATGAATGAACCCTGGACCCAGGACAAAGAGTATATTCAGTACACGCTGTGGTTTGTCTATGCGTGCATAATTTACAGCGTCATCGGTTTCACCTGGGGCGCGTTGATGGGCGGTATCGCGGATTTCCGCCATTTCGTGGATCACCGTCTGCACGGTAATCTGATCGTGCGTGCCCATACCCATATCAATCTTCTGGGCTGGGTGGAAATGGCGATATTTGCCGCGGTTTATTACATTATTCCCCGTCTGGTGCGCCGTTCCATTTACAGCATGAAACTGGTCAAGGCGCATTTCTGGATACATAATTTCGGCTTGATCGGCATGGTTGTGTTTTTCACCGCCGCCGGCACCATCGGCGGCAGTGCCAGTGTCAGCGCCACCCCGGCCCAGGTGGAAGTGCTGGTGAAGCCCTATCTGGCCACCATGGGGATGTTCGGCACGCTGGTGCTGTTGGCGAACCTGATTTGGGCTTATAATTTGTTCCGCACCTGCGCAGGATGGAGGCGTAACCAATGAACGGACTGACGCGTGGCGTCATGGCGACGGCGCTGCTGCTCCTGGTGAGCGGTTGTCTCGAGGACACGGCCTTGCTCAAGGTGGGCATGCCGTCACCCAGTTTACCCACTAAAACATTGGCGGACGTGGGCGGCGATCTGAGTCGCGTGACCACCTATCGCTATCCCGACGAGCGCATGTACAGCGTCTCTCTGGATGTGGCGCTGCAATCCGGCAAACCCCTGGTGCTCGAGTTCGCCACGCCGGCCCATTGCACGGTATGCGACAAACAATTGCAGATGCTCAAGGCGCTGAACGACAAATACGGCGATAAAGTGGTGTTCCTGCATTTCGACCAATACCAGAATCCGCAGGCATTCCGCGCCTTCAAGGTCATTGGCGATCCTTGGACCATTGTGATCGACAGCAAGAATATTGTGCGTTACCGCGAACCGGGACGCATGTTGTACGGTGAGCTGGACGGGCTCATCAATGAAGTATTGGCGCCGCCGCAAGCCGAGCGCGCCGTTGGCAGTGCGGGGTAGTTATGGCGCGTTCGGATCTGTACCAGTTACGGCAGGACAACAAAGGCATGCTGTGGGATATTATGTTATATCTGCCCACGGTAGGAGGCTTGGGTGCGGGCGGCGCCATCTTCTGGAATAACGGCAGCCAGGGTCTGGCTTATTTGCTGCTGTTTTTGACCTTTTTCTTTTTGTACCAGGCGTTGCATCGCATTTCCGCGCGCATGATGCTGTTGCCAACGGCGCCCGTGAGCCTGGAGATTTCCAAGCAGAGTGTCGCCATTCAGTTGAAAAATAATGAAAAAGTATCCCTGGTCAAGGATGTGCGTTATTTCGCCGATTATGCGGGAAAATCATTTGGTTTGACGGGAATGGATCTGCAGGGGCGCAAGCGCCAGTACGTGTTTCACAGCGGCCAATTTCGCGCTGAGGAGGAGTACAAGCGTGCCGGGGCTTTCCTCAAGGTGTTCGCCTGAGGAGAGGCCTGGTGCTGCGGCAACGCGCCTAGGAGAGGTGTTTACGGCGCTGCTTGACGATGTCCCAGGCCATGTAGCCCATGATGGCGACGCCCGCCACGCACACAACCGAGATTATGGTAATTTCCGTCTCGGGGCTGACCAGTCCGCCGATAAACATGTGTACAGAATAGCCCAGGATAAAAAGACCTGATAGGGCGACAAACGTATAAATCAATATTTCCCGCATGCTGATGCGCTCTTGGCAGTTAATTTGCGGTTGAAAATATAACATTTTCCGGCGGGAGGCTCAGAAAATTTTAAGGATAAAGCGCAGAATTTCGCCGCGAGTAGCTGAGCAAAACCACTGGTTTTTCAAATAAAAAACCGAAAAATACTTGACCCACACCTTGCTGGTATGACAGCATTTCGGTCCATCTGGGGTCCCGGAGTTTTTGGGGCGTGAGAGAATAAAATTAACATCGCACAAGAAGAAGCAAACACTGAAGCCAATGGAAGGTGCAGGTAGTTGCGCAATCAAACCGGGTATATTTTTTAAACAATTTGAGGAGGCGAGGGGATGAAGAATCCTGTAATTCTGTGTTTTGTCGCTGGAATGCTTACCGGGATGGGTAATGGTAGTGTGTTCGGTGCCGCTCTGATGTGTTTCTTGGGACGAGCTAAATTCGATGACTGGGGTGGCTGGTACGGCGACGCTTACAATATGGCGACGTTTACCGGGTTTATCGACTGGTCGATGATTATCTTCGGCATCATTTTCTTCCTGATTCTGATCCTGGCGATGAAGAAGCACGCGCAGCTCGAAGGTTGAGCGCTCGGGCTGACCATTACGGTATTTACATTTTTCAGTTTATTATTTAGCAGGAGAGAAAAATGGCGACATTCGCAGGCATGATGGGGATTTTGTTAGCAGCAGCCAGTATGTGGTTCGGTTGGTATCTACTGATGCCCCGCAACAAGGACTGAATTGAGAATCAAAAATAAATGGGGAGGCGATATTAATGTTTAAGTATCTTTTCGCAAAGAATGAAGATATCCCGGCCGGTTCGGCGGCGGTATACTTCGGTTATTCATCCATCATGTGGTTTATCGTGGGTACCGGGCTCGGTTCGTTCAACGCCGCTAAGCTGGCGTTCCCGGATTTCGTCTACGGTATCGAGTTGCTGTCCTTTGGACATATGCGTCAGGTACACGTTCTGGCGGTAATCCTGGGCTGGATTTCCATGGCCTTCGCCATGGCGATGATGTACATCACCCCGGCGTTGGGTAACACCAAGCTGTGGTCCGAGAGAATGGGTGTATGGAACTGCTTCCTGTGGAACGTCGGCCTGGCGCTGGGTCTGTTCCTGTTGTGGATGGGTGTAACCTCCGGTCGTGAATACTCCGACTTGCCCTGGTTCATCGACCTGGTCGTAATCTTCGGCGTACTGTTCCCCCTGGCACTGAACGTGTGGATGACCATCAAAACCCGTCGTACCCAGGGTATCTATACCACTAACTGGTTCTTCGGCGCGGCCACGTTCATGGTCATGATCGTGTTCCTGGTGGGCAATTCTCCGGAATTCTTCTCCCTGACCGGTTTGACCGAAGCTTACCTGACCTGGTGGTTCGCTCATAACGTGCTGGGTCTGTGGATCACCCCGGTAGCGGCCGCGATTTCCTACTACATCGTGCCCAAAGTAACCGGCAATCCCTTGTACTCTCACCGTATCGGCCATTTGCACTTCTGGTCCGTTGTGGTGTTCTACTCCACACCTGCTGCGCATCATTTGATGTCCGCGCCGCTGCCTGAGTGGTTGAAGTCTTTCGCTTCCGTGGAAGGCGTACTGATTCTGGTACCGGCAATCGCCTTCGTATCCAATCTGCTGCTCACCATGACCGGCAAATGGAAAATGTTCGTGGAAAACGTCGAAATCAAGTTCACCATTTCCGGTGTGTTGATGGCCATTCCGCTGAACATGCAAGGTGGATTCCAGCAGACCCGTGCCATTAACTGGTACATTCACGGCACCGGCTGGATCGTGGCGCATGCGCACTTGGCGTTGCTTGGTTTCTCCACGTTCCTGGAAGCTGCCGCCGTATACTACGGTCTGCAGACTCTGCTGCGTCGCAAGCTTTACTCCCTGGCCTTGGCTAACTTCCATTTCTGGATGTTGCTGATCGGCTTCACGACTTACTGGACCTCCATGACCATCGCGGGTCTGATCCAGGGCGCCGGCAAAATTTACGAAGTTCCCTATATCGACGTCGTAATCGCCGAACACCCCTACATGATCGCTCGTTGGGTAGGTGGCACCATGGTATTCCTCGGCAACTGCGTGTGGCTGTACAACATGTGGATGACTGCCCGCGCGGGTACCGTGATTCCGGCCGGTCGTTTGCCACATGAATTGGCATACGAAAGATAAAAACGACAAGATCAAGATTGGGAGGAGTAATCCATGGCGTTTAGAGAGTATAAGATTGGAGCCCGGATGTTCGGGCTCGCATTTGGCACCTCGATGTTCATTACGTTGTACATGCCCGCGGTAGACATTGCCAATGTATCGGTAACCGCAACAGGCCTGCACCGTCAGTTGAGCTTCGGGCGTATGGGTGGATTCGGTTATGAAGATCCATTGCTGACCGGCGTCAACAAACCGGTGAGCGTGATTCTGAAGACTGATCCGAAATCCGGTTCACCGATGGAAGCAACCCGCGCTTATGTTTATGAAGCCGGCGTACCTTTCCCCAACGGTCTGCGTCATCCGCGCATTCTGGGTAAAGGTCCGGGCGAGTTGAGCGCCAGCAAGGGCAAAATCGCCGAATCCAGCGAAACTACCGGTGCTGTGTTCGTCGTGCGTGAAGTCGAAATGAACGGTGAAATGGTGCCTTACATCGAGAATGCTACTGCGGTGCGCGGTTGGAATCCCTCCGACACCATGCAGAAGGTATCCGAGGCCGACCGTTTCCAGATCGGCAAGGGCAAGATCATGTTCGTGCGTGAAGGCTGCTGGTGGTGTCACACCCTGTTGCCGGAAGAAACCCAGGATTGGCAGTACTTCGGTGCGCCCCCCATGTTGGGTGACTTCAATGGTGAAAATCCGACCGCCTTCGGTTCCGACCGTAAAGCGCCTGATTTGACCCACGTAGGATCACGTAACTCGTCCAGAGAATGGATGACCCTGCACTTTTTCAACCCGCGCATGGTTCAGCCGCATTCCATTATGCCCCGTTACGACTACCTCTGGGGTGATGTGGATGCCAATGGTAACAAGATCAATTACAGCGCCTGGTATGCGTCTTACGACGAATATTCCGCCGGCAAGCGCGTTTATCCGCCGGAAGTGCCTGAGCCCGCAAAAGACAGCGAAGCTCGTTCTTTGATCGACTTTGTACTGAACCTGAAATAAGAGAGGTGTGAAAAATGGCTTGGAAACTTGATAATCCTTTGCACACCCTGACCTCTGAGGACCAGAATCAGTCGGCTACAGAGTTGTGGGAAGCAGAAAGTCTGGGTGGTATTACGGAAGATAACAACCGTTTGCCGCAACCTGTGCTCAGCTTGCTGGTGTTGACCATCATCACCGCGTTCCTGATCACTTTCCCCTTGTGGGGTCAACGCCCTCATGCGGCGATGTACGAAGAGTATATTGCCCTGATGGATTCCCCGGAAGTGCAGAACCTGAGCGACGAGAAAGCAATGCAGTACATCGTCGACAAAGTGAAGTCCTCTGGTTCCAAATGGGGTCCGTTACAGGAACGTCATCCTCTGGAAATGGATGATTTGCGCATGATCAAGGCGCAAGTTATCGAATTGCAGAAAAAGGGCGCGCGTCTGGACGAGTACACCATCGTCGGTAATAAGGTTGTGATGGCGAACTTCGAAGGCAACTTCATTGAAGACAAGGGCAACATGCGCCGCGAGCGTGTACAACCCTGGTGGGATAAGGGATACACCATTGATATCTTCTTCATCCTGGTATTCTGTGTTGCGTTGGTGATCGTGGTGAAACGGCTGCCGCCGTTCTCGTTCCAACCCGATCATTCCAAGGGTCACCATTAATTTTTGTGGGAGGATAGATAATGTTAGACGTTGATAATGGCCCACTGGCTATGTTGATCTGGGTAATCACGGTTTATACCGCGCCGTTTATCTACAGCTTTTTCGTGGATAACTTCGACAAGGATAAGCCACCCATTGATACTTATTCCAAGTAAGCGGTAATAAATCAAGAACAATAAGCCGCCTACCTCGCGTAGGCGGCTTTGTTTTGTAAGGCCGGAAAATGCAGTGCAATGATTGATGCGGTTCAGTACATATTCAGTTTGATTTCCACCATGGATTCGGGAACGTGGCTTAAAGGCACGCTATCCGTGGTCGCGGGATTTACCGATGAGCTTGGTATCGAAAGCGAACGTTCCCAACAATTCAGTGTCGGAATATTCTACTTCCTGATTCTGGGTATTATCGTTTTCTCGATAATATCCTTTGCGTTTATGTTTAAAGATAAAACAAAAAAAATAAAGAAAGGCGAAATGATCCTGTTTATATGGATCATGATCGGCGTGGTGGTGGCGGTGTTGTTTGGCGCTTCCCAGTTGCTGCAAGGCTATCTGTTCTAAGGGTGAGGTTGGTATGAGTGAATTTTTGAATAATATGCAGGATGGCTGGACCATCTACTTATGGTTGCTGTTCGGTATCATGATTATTCTGGCAGCGGTGTGGGCCATCCGCTGGGCGGCGCAGAACGACCAGTTCGATGAAGATATCAAATATGTCGTATTTGACAACGATGACAAGGATAAGATGTCGCCGGAAGAATTTGCCAAGGCGCAACGCGTCAATAAGGAGCAGGAAGCGCTGCGTGAAGAGTATGTGAAAAAGAACAAAGCGCGGCAAGCCGAAAAATAGTCATGCGCAGAGGTGAAAGAAATATATTGATCGGCAGTGCCATCGCTGTCGGCGTCGTCGTCGCGGTGCGTTTCATGCTCGGTCATTTCGATATGTCCGATGATAAGGGAATCCCTTTTTATTCCACCGCGACACCGGCTTTGCAGCGTGCCGCGATGCAGGTCTATAAGGAGCAGTCTTGCAAGGACTGTCATACGCTGTGGACGGTACGGGACATGATGCGTAAAGTACCGGCGCCGGCCCTGGATGGTATTGGTTCACTGCACAATGAAGAGTGGTTTTTTGCGTATTTCTCGGCGCCCAATCCCCAGGAAATCGTTGCCAGTCGATTGAAAAAGGAGTTCCAGATGCCTTCCTATGCGTCCTTGAGCGAGTATGAGCGTCGCTCTCTGG
>JAHECY010000081.1 GCA_024641505.1 Gammaproteobacteria bacterium | reverse complement strand
TGAAACTACGGGTGGCACCAAGGCTCAGAGACGCAATATAGGGCTCCACTCCCAATTCCTGCTCTTTATCCGCATGCCAACCCATGGAATCTTGGCCATTGCGATAGAGGTTTCCTAATACACTGTTGAAAGATCGATGCAAAGCGCTCTCGATCCGTGCCCTTATCTCCATGAGCGATGGCGTCCAGGGTTTGGGGATATGCGCGATACCTGAATACCGGTAACTGGCGCCGGCATCCCCGTGCCAACACACCAGGCGCGGCGCGGTAACCCATTTCCCGTACATCCGGTAACGCTCAGATTCCCATGTGAGTTCAGTCCGCAATTTGACCAACAGGTCCGTCGCCGAAACTTCGGGCAAAAAATCTTCCCAATAATGCACTTCGCCATCTTCTTCAACTACCGTTTGCATCATGACCTATCCACTCAAGGCACAGGGTGCGCAGACTGCCTGTTTGGAAATCGGAAAGTTTTGAAAAAAAAACCGGCCCGCGGGTCGTCGTAACGATGACCGGGAGCCGGATTTTCAATATGCTACCTGTTATATCCGCGAATGAATGTAATATTATTTCTTTTTCGCAGTGGTTTTGTTGGCAGCTTTCTTCTTTGTAGGCGGTTTTTTCCTGGCGGCTTGCTTTTTGGTGGCGGATTTCTTCGGCGCCGGTTTTTTCTTGGCAGATACCTTCTTTTTTACGGTTTTCTTGGCTGCAGGCTGCTTTTTGGTGGATTTCTTCTTACCTGCGGTCTTCTTGGCGGCTTTCTTCCCAGTTCCCTTCTTGACCGTAACTTTTTTCTTCGCGCCCGAGGCCTTGGATTTTGTCTTACCAGCGGCACCCTTCAGTTTGACGGGTTTCGTATTCTGAATCGCTTTGATCAGCTTCTGAATTACACCAACTCGAGACTTGATAACGCTACTCGCGGCCTCTGCCGCCGCTTTGCTGGATTGGCCGGGCAACAATTTATTATAGGCGAGTTCTACCAGGGGGTCGTCAAGGCTGGTGGCACCACCGCTGACTTCCAACAAATTGGCCCGACTGGCTAAATGCAGATCATACAGGTCTTTTTCGATCGATGAGCCCGCCCAACCCCCAAACGCACCGGCCTCACTAGCGTCGCTGTCAGAAGCACTCTTGGCGAAATCACTCCAGATCTTGGCGGCGGTATTGAGGTCAGATACCACACTCTGCAGCAAGTCAACCGCCCGGGCCCGAACTTTGCTGTTCATCTCGTGTTTTGCCAAGGTCATCACGCTTTTTTCCAGCGTTTGCATAAACTATCCTCCAGCACTTAGTTATTTGTAGTAATACATACTGAACGGGATGTTGCGTATCATATAGCGAACACCTACGGGTTACAACACTAAAAGTAGAACGTATGCATCATAAATGCAACACGATATGCTTTTTTATTTACTAGCGCACAAGAGCGAACGTCATCTGCAATTACAAAGTACGAGCAATAGCGTCTAGCGCGCGCATGCGGAACGCATCATTCACCGCCCCCCTCAAGCAACTCGCGCGCAATTTCCTGTTGCGCTTGCCATTGACCGTAGGCGCTGCCTCGGGCCACCAGGTTTCTTAATATTTGTTGCTGCGGCTCCGTTAACGTCGTGGCCGATTTACCGCTGAACGGCGTTCCCGGCAACGGCATGAAGCTGTGTACATGCAATCGAGCGCCAATAGCGGCCAATTCTCGCGCAAAATCAACAGATATTTCCACGTCTTCAAAGGTTTCGCCGGGAACTCCAAACAGAAAATCGACATTGGGCCGGAACCCATACGCCAATGACAATTCTACCGCGCGGCGAATATGCTGTACCGTGTGGCCGCGCCGCATATGATCCAAGACACGCTGGGAACCGGATTGGCCGCCAATGACCAGGTTATCGTTATCGACATAGCGGCGCAATATTTCCAGGGATTGGGGCGTAACATGCTCGGGACGCACTTCCGAGGGAAAAGTACCGTAGAAAATACGACCTTGATTGCCCATGACATCACGCACCCCCGCCAGCAACGCTTCGAGTCGTTCATGATTCACCTCCTCGCCAACGGCACCATAGGACAAGGCACTGGGGGAGATAAAGCGAATATCACGGAAACCATCCGCTCTCAGCCAGGAAACTTCAGTCACCACATGGCCGATGGATCGATGGCGAAACCGCGCCTTATTGATGTGTGGCGTCTGACAAAACCGACACGCGTAGATACACCCGCGGGTTATTTCTATGGGGCTGTACTTATGATAAAAGCGGGACCCGGATGCGTAATCATCCAGACATACGGGTTGCGCACGATTTCTCGAAACTGCGCCTCGCGTCCGGTGACTGACTAAACCGCGAATCTGGATCAACGGTTGCCCGTGTTGCAGACAGCGCACAGTTTCCTGAATCAACCGCTCACCTTCCCCGACAGCGACATAATCAAATCCCATATCAAGGGTATGTTCAGGCTCTGCCGTAGCGTGTACGCCGCCAGCCAGATGGATCACCCTGGCATCCGCCACCATTGCGCGCACCTGCGCCAGCGTACGCTGAATTTCCACGCATTGGGGTGAATAAAACGACCACAGCACCAGCGGTTGCGCACCCTCGGCCAGTACGGCGCTCAGGGTAGACGCAAGCGTTTCAGCTGTTTTTGGAAAAAGGATGGGCACACTGGCGGTATCGGCATCGGATTCCAGCGCTCCGGCCAGCACATTTAACGCATAACGGCCCAGTTTGCGGTAGTAACACACCACCACCGGACCGCCATGCATCGGGGTAATCATTCGGTCATGGGCCAAACCACCAGTGAGCTGCGTAGGCGGCTTCACCTGCTCTGACATTACTTCTGGCTGCGTCCGGCCTCGAAATGTGCCAAGGCTTTACCGGAATCCAAGGCCATGCGAACCGCTTCAGAGGCGGATTTCAAATCCCCAAACCGCCGTAAATGCCACAACACCAGCGCACCACTGTAGATCAGACTGTCTCGAATCGGACCCACATCGCCCCGTAAAGCGTTGATCCCGGCTTCCGCGGCTGCCTGCGCGGTGGCCTCGATATCGACTGCAATGGCGATCTCATCCCCCGGACGGGAACTCTTCGGCAGATTTTCAGGTAACGAAGCAGCCCGTACCGACTGGTCTATGCCCAATTCCAGGGGATTAAGATCAATGGATTGTTCTTCACCTCGGCTGTGATAAAAAAAGCACTTACCTTCCTGGCGCAGGGATGGCACCACCCCGCCTTCGACACCGCGCACCAGCAATGCGGAGGAAAAATCGGCATGGCGGGCCAGCATGGCGTAAATTCGGGGATAGGGCTTATGTACGTATCCCGTGACCAAGTGGGTTTTCAGCTTGCCGCGCACCGGACCGCAGAGCACGTCCAGCGTGGTAAGCGAGGGCCGCTTTACGATTTGAGTACGCAGTTCCAGCAGACCAAATAAGGCGGGACAAAACTGACTCTGGTCGATATAGGACCATCCGATATTTTCGTCAGCGAGACGTCGAGCAGTCTCCGCCGGTGTGAGGTGCACCGGAACGCCGGCGGCCGCCAATACCCGGTGATGGGTCACGCCGTATTTGGGACCCATACTGTTAACCCCTTCAGTCACCGCGTGTACTCCACACGCAGCGAGGACCGGAGGTAAAAAGGGAGACGCCGGCAACGTTCGGTTGTAGCCGTCATAGGGATCGGCGATGGCAACAACCTCATCAACATCGGCAACCACGGTCGCCGTGGCGCCGATCAAGGCATCGAGCAATCCTTTCATCTCATCGTCCGATTCCCTCTTCATGCGTAACGCGATGAGAAAGATCGCCGCCTGCACCGGGTATGCGCGGTTTCCCAGAATTAATTCCAGCCCTTTGCGCGCTTCCTCCTGGGTGATATCCTTGCTGAGTTCAGGACCCGTGGCAATGCGCTGAATAATCGAACGCATCAAAACTTCGTTTTCACTATTGTCATTCATTTGTCGGTCTCGTCTGTATCAGGATATCATCATCTTCAATTTTAACCGCGTAGACCGTTAACGGTACATTCGCTGGTTCATCCAGGGGCGTGCCTGTACGCAGATCGAAGCGGCTGCCATGCAACGGGCATTTGATCCACTGCCCCTTAATGCAACCCAACGCCAGAGAAGCGTCCTCATGGGTGCACAGCTCATCCACGGCGTGGATCCCATCCGGTGCATGCACCAGAAGAATACGCCGGCCATCGATGGCGACGCATTTCATCGTGCCTGCTTTCAATTCCGAGCACCTGCCTACCTTGACAAAGTTTTGCATAATTTTATTGATAGTGTAAATTTGCCAACCGCAAGCTTAGCATGGTTCAAATGCCGCGGTATCTGGCCGAAAGTAATATGACCTGAACGGGCCGGGAGCCTCTGTGCAGCAATATTATGTCCTGTTAGCATACCCGGTATGCGACTCATCTTCCTGCGGCATGGACGCACCAACTTCAATGACCTGGGCCTGTGTAATGATAACCCTGCGGTCAACGTGCACCTGACACCCGTGGGCGTGGTACAAGCCAATCAAGCGGCAGCGGCGCTTCACGGTCAGATTTTCGATCGGATTTTCGTTTCCGAACTGCCGCGTACCCGCCACACCGCCGCGATAGTCAACCAGAACCGTCAAGTTCCAGTGGAAATACGCGCGGAACTCAACGACATTCGCACCGGTTTTGATGGCCTACCGGTGGCAGAGTATTTTGCAGCGGTACGCGACGCCGGTCATGATGCGCGTGCCTCGGGAGGCGAATCCGTGCGCGACCATAAGGCGCGGGTATGGAAATTTCTCGGCTGGTTGCGTACTCAACACTTCCAGACGGTGCTGGTTGTCGCTCATGAGGAAACCTATCGCGCGTTGGCGGCCTACCTGCTCGGACTGTCCGACGATGCCATGGTGCAGTTGCACCTGGACAACTGCGCTTACCGGGAATTTACCCTCGCTCCGGAACACGAATTCCCGACAGAAGGTCAAAAGTAATCACCCGTCGCATCCCTTTAAAAACGGTACCGGTAATTCAGGCGACCGACCCATCGATTTGATACAAACGAGGTGCTCTGCCGTGATCCGGAACACCACGGCCCAGTTTCGATACCCACAATATGGTGCCCCTGGACATTTTTTATTGCCAATTGCACGCCACGCTGCCGAGACCAAAAACGGTGACTGAAATTCGTGGGGCGAAAAGCGGACACCAGCGTTATAAACCTGCAGCACGAGCAGAAGATACACAACAAAGGAGACTACGAACGCAAACCGTGCCATGGCATTCCACTTTTGTCCTATACGCGACAACAGGTGGACAACCCGTTATGCAACAAGGCCACGGTTGTGCCAATAATCCCTCCCAGGTGTTCGTGCTCGAAACCTAGTGACCACGGAAAACATAGATGAAGCAAATAAAAAAGCCGCATATTAGCGGCTTTTTTATTTAGCTCTTGAGGGGACAAGCCTTTTCGAGCCTACTGCCAGCGGTGCGCTCATAACACACCTGTGCTATCAATGTAGCATTGGTCCTGAATGAACAGGCATTTACAATTCTAATCAACTCGTGGCAAATGTCTAATAAGAAATATCTATTACTAAGTATGCTCAGAACTCACCATCCTCTCCCGGAAATGCTTTTTTTCTGATTAGTTAGCGCGTGATAACAGAGTTTTTCCACGAAACACCGCCTTTGTGTCATAAATCCCACTAATTGAGAAATTCCGCAAAAGTGTAGAACGCTTCGCCGCCAAATACCGGAGCAACATTTCTTTACCCTGGTGACAACATTCCGTAAAGGACCCAGGTACGTGGTGTGCCGTCACGTAAGCCCGCATCGTGAACTGAAGCGCGATACATTGGACAATTCCATTCCATATTTAAATAGCAGTATCGGCGCTGACGGGAACTACTGTGACCATGGATTTATTCAAAACGTTGCGCTACCAGCTTGGCTTCCGGTACCTGGGCATGAATCATTGACGCAAGCTCCAACGTCATTCCCGGTACCGGACGCAAACTGACCCATAACACATTAATTCTGAGATTGAGATCTGCGAAAACCACAATTGTGTCGTAATGTCGCAGAATGCGCTCTATGTTCCGAACCACCGCTTGCATTTGTACCGGTGGTTTTTCCCGTAATCCGGGTATTACCATCATAAAATCACATAATGCCGCACCGGTTTCATCACGCGTGGGGACACGGCGCCACAAAGGTTCGGCCGCAAGGTAGGTTACGCCTAGAGAAGATGTATGCTTCGGCACCAGCATGTTTGCCCCCGAGTATCAGGCACATTTTAATCACATGCTAGCAAATCGGACCGCGCGCGGCCAGTCGGCACTACACCTTGAAACGGCCGCCCGCGGCAATCAATTGACCCGCAAGAGTTTCCAGGTTGCCGCCCGCACTGCTCACCAGTTGCACCGATCCTTGTATTTCGGTGCTGAACCCACTGACCATGGATATCTGCTTGCTGATATCACTGGAAACCATGGCATGTGCTTCAATCGCACTGACGATCTGGCCATTCATCTGCAATATCGCCGCGACCGAATGATTGATCTCATCCAGTGCCAGGGAAGCTTGATTGACTTGATTCACGGCCTCGTCGGCCTGGTTACCACCGAGCTGCATCGCCTCCGTCGCCATGCGCGCCCGGGCTTGCAGCCCCTCAATCATATGCTCGATTTCCTGAGTTGATTGCTGGGTTCGGCTGGCGAGACTACGCACTTCGTCCGCCACCACGGCAAAACCTCGACCTTGCTCACCGGCGCGGGCTGCTTCAATAGCCGCGTTCAACGCCAGCAGATTGGTCTGTTCGGCAATGGCTTTGATCACATCGAGTACCGCGCCGATATTCTGGCTTTCCCGCTCCAGTTGCGCGACGACATCCGCCGCTTTGGTCACCTCGCCAGCCAAGGTCTTGATGGAACGTGCGGTTTGCTCCACGACCTGTTTTCCGCGCGTAGCGTGCTGATTGGCCAGGTTCGTGTTGTGCGATGCGTTAGCCGCGTTTTGCGCCGCTGTGCCCGCGGTAGACGCCATTTTATTCACGGCTTCCGTGACCTTACCGATCTCGCTGGCTTGCCGTGTCACTTTGCCATGTGCGCCGGTCGTTACCGTGCCCAACTGTGATATCGCCTGGGCTACCTGGCTCGAATGCGCGACGTTTTCAACAACCAGTTCACGCATTCGCACCACAAAACCGTTAAACGCATCCGAGAGCGCTCCGATTTCATCATTACTGCGGATGTCCATACGCACCGTGAGATCGCCAGCACCGCGCGCAATACCTCTCATCGCCGCCACCGCTTCATTAACCGGGCGGGTAATCGTTTTATCCACATACCAGTAATTGAGGAAGCAGAGCAATAAACTCAAAGTTAACACCACCACCAGAGTTTTATAGGCAATATCTTGAGCGGATGCTACGACTGCCTGCCGTGTTTCTATATTGACCGCACCGGTGGTACGCATGCGCTGTAAAATTTCGATGAGCGACCCGGCATCACCGGAAAATTGCTGTTGAGCATCCGATGCTTGCGGCATATTCCGAGCACGTACCGCGGCGAATATCGCGTTCTTATTGACGGAATAACGTTGCAGTTGCGTCTTCAATGCCTGCATCTCGACGGCGCTGAAAATCTTGGATGCCAATATCCGATTCACACTATTCTGAATCGACTCTTCTAACGCATTAATCCTGGCTGCCGCCTGGGACGCTTGATCCGGATTGATCACCAGCCCCTGCACCACATTCAGTTGTTCTTGCACACTGATGATTGCCGCCACCGCCCCATCCGATGCATGCCAGGCCTCACCACCAATGTAGTTGATGATGCCCGCCAGTCGACTGTTACCGTATAGACCGATAGAAACACTGATAATGATCAGTGTCACCATAACCATAAAGCTGGCGGCTATTTTGGTTGCAATCGTCATTTTCATCGGCGCATACCTTTGCTTACTTTGGGCATAAAACTACTTTTGTATCGACAGATTGAACGCAAATAATTTTGAAGAATTGTTAAATTTTTTGCCGGGGTCTGGCGTTACCGTCACGGGTTCACTGACACGCGGATATTCCACTTGCCTGACCGGTCATCATGTGCTGGAGAAGTAGAAGGGATAAATGGCGAAACAACATCCGGGAAACCTGGCTCTCGAATGTTATCCCGCCGGGGCAGGAGTCGGATTCAACTGTCCTGTTTGTTACCGGGGTCCAGGTTCTTATGTAACTGCAACTGAGGTATCGCGCGACGCGCTCGGATATTGATCATCTCCACCGCCACCGAGAAGGCCATCGCGAAATAGATATATCCTTTGGGTATATGCATATCCAGACCCTCACCCACCAGGGCCATCCCTATCATTACCAGAAAACTGAGGGCTAGAACTTTAATGGTGGGGTGCGCATCGACAAAATCACCGATGGGCTTGGCGGCAAACATCATCACTAATACCGACAGTACGATTGCCAGCACCATCACCGGCACATGCTGCGCCAAGCCGACCGCCGTAATTACCGAATCAAGTGAAAACACAATGTCGATGACGGCGATTTGCAGCAAGATGCCGACAAAACTGTTCACATATCCGTGTTTATGCTGTTCAACTTCCCCTTCCAGGGAGGTGTGAATTTCAAAGGTGCTTTTCGCAAGCAGAAACAAGCCGCCTCCGATCAGTATCAGATCACGTCCGGAAATCTCCGCATCCAGCACTGCAAACAGCGGCGCTGTCAATCGCATCATCCAGGCCAGTGACAACAGCAGACCGATGCGGGTCAACATTGCCAGCGCCAACCCCAGAGTGCGCGCGCGCTGACGCTGGGCTACAGGCAAGCGCGACACGAGAATGGAAATAAAAATGATATTGTCGATGCCCAGCACGATTTCCAGGGCAGTCAAGGTCGCAAGCGCAATCCATGCCTGAGGATCAAGTAACCATTCCACGATTCAACAACTCCGACGGGTTCGATAAAATACGTAATGCACAACAACTTGTGTGTTCTTATGCGAACTTTCTACAGGATCTCGCACTACCGGTCAATGAGTTGCCGTTGTTTTGCTCAATCACCGAGCCAGTTCGCGCGCTTGGCGATTTTCTCCAGTTTCATGCCCCACCACTTGAACTCACCCCATGAATCGTATCGTTCCGCGATTAATTGTTCTACATCAGAGCGTTGATACTGGGTACGGACATAATCCCGAACCACGGTATCTATCGGAATAGCGTTGAACATACCCATTAGCAGCAACACGTGGGAAGCCGCGTACTGGCCGAAGCCGTGCCACATGCGCACCGTGTGCATTGCCTCTGAATAACTCTGACTCAACAGCAGTTGTTCCATTTCCGGTCCGGTAGCAGCGAAACTCCCGGCCAACAAGTGCAACGCCCGCGCGCGATAACCTACCGGCAGCAGCTTACGCAGTTGCTCAGGCGTCAATCGTGCGATCACCGATGGTTCCGGGAAAGGATATCGCCCCGAGGGCGTCGCTTTCGACAGCGCAGGACCGCAACAGGCGGCGGCGATTTTCATGGTCAGCCCCCAACTGCAGTTAGTGGTAAACAAGGTTTTGGCGGCATCTTCCCATAGGCTGGAGCTTTTCAACAGCCGGCCCGCGCCGGCGCGCACCAGCGCAGCTAACGGTGCCTGTCGTTTGCGTGCAATAGTAAATAAAGCCTGGGTATCGGTGTGCAGATCAAAGGCCCGCCGCAAACCCGCTCTGGCGATCTTGCGCTGATCGGACGTTAGCGGGGCTCGCGAATCCAAACGCGCCACCAGCAGCATGCCGCGTTGCCGCGCACTCACATCCACGGGCATACCCGCTATATTCATTGCATAGAGAAGGGTATTTTGCTTGTTGCACCACTGATAGGGCGCCAGCATTTTCCACCCATGGGTATTGCAGGTCATGGCAAAGGAATAGCGCTCCGGGCATTTCAATGATAATCTTGTTGAATAAATGACTTTCATTGGCCACTATTTGCGTTAACTGTGACACCTGTTGGATGATTAACACTAAGATCAGTGAATAATTTGCCGATACTCACCACAGAATAGGTTATAACGACGACTTCAGCGGTAAGCCGTAATCGCGCGCTCCCGCATGATAAAATCCCAGTACTACGGAAACCGGCAGGTGCCACATGTTAAACAGTAAACGAATACTGATTATCGCATTTCTGGCGGTTAGTGGCAGTCTTTATCTGAGCAATCCCGGTGCACAAACCGCCGACGCGGAAAATACGCCGCCAGCGGACCCGGCCATCCAGAGCGGCGACGACTCTGCGGATCAGGATTTCATCAGTGCCAGCACCATTCTCGACTATGCCAACCCCCGAAAATTAGCGCTGCGCTCCAGCAATGCGTTAGTCGTGGACCAACGGGAAGGCGTGTATTTATATGAAAAGAAAATCGATGACCCGCGTCCTATCGCTTCGGTTACCAAACTGATGACCGCCATGGTAACACTGGACGCAAATCTATCGCTGGACGAACAGATAATCATCGCCAATGAAGATCGCGATCGCTTGCGCGGTTCTCGTTCGCGCCTTAAGACCGGCATGATGTTTACCCGGCGTGATCTGTTACTCATCGCTTTGGCGGCCTCGGAAAACCGTGCCAGCAAAGCCTTGGCGCGCACCTTTCCCGGCGGCCAGGAAACCTTTGTCAAGACCATGAACGCCAAGGCCAGCTCTTTGGGAATGACCCACACGCATTTCGACGACGCCAGCGGCCTGAATTCCGGGAACATATCCACCGCCCGTGACCTGGCGGTAATGACCGAGGCGGCGCTCACCTATGAACTTATCCAGCGTTTCACCACCACGGACGAAGGCGAAATTATCGATCTGCGTCACCATCGGGGTGTCGAATTCATCAATACCAATCGACTGGTGCGTCGCGACAAATGGGAGATCGGGCTGAGCAAAACCGGTTATATCGCCGATGCCGGCCACTGCCTGGTGATGCAAGCGGAAATCGGTGATCGGCCCGTTATTATTGTATTGTTGAATTCCTGGGGCAAACTCACAAAATTCGGCGATTCCAATCGCGTCCGGGATTGGTTGTTGCGCGCGGAACGTCGCGCCAAGCGCTTTACCGATGTTGCCCAAAACAGCGGTTGATAGTTCCCCGTCACTCAGCAATCATCGACTGTTGTTTCTCCTGCCGGGAGATACGCGCCGGATCAAGTGTTACCGGACAATCGCCCATAGCTGCGGGGTTATCGATTGGCGCGTTGGAAGGTAGTTACACCTGGCACCCTGCCTGTGGTAAATTGAGGCGCTGAACCACGGACTTGTTGCTTAAATGAATTTTCCGCAAATCTGCTCCCGGTACCCTAGCCTGCTGCTGCTATTGCTGCTGCAATTGCCGATTGCGGTCATTGCGTCTGAATCCGGCATGGTTGGACACCCGCGTCCAGACGTAGAACTGCCTGATCTGGCGGGCGCCATTCACAATCTCGACGAATGGCGTGGCAAGGTTCTCGTCATCAATTTCTGGGCCACCTGGTGCGCCCCATGCTTACGAGAAATCCCCATGTTTAATGCCATACAATCCCGGTATGGCGTCGACAAAGTTCAGTTCGTCGGTATTGCCATCGACAACACCACGGCGATAACTAAATTTCTGCTGGCGACGCCCGTGCACTATCAGGTTCTGGTGGGAGGATTTGAAGGTGCGGCCCTGGCCGAGGATTTCGGCAACGAACAAGGTGCACTGCCCTATACTGTATTTGTGGATAAGCAAGGCATCATCAGCGCGGCCGCCCTGGGCGGACTAACGGAAAAAATCACACGCGCTCATATTGATAAACTTCTCTAGACCAAGATGCCCGCCCGAGCTCATAACGGGCGGGCCCAATATATCTCGCGAAACGCTATCTATTGTTTAATTCAGGGCACACATCCCGCAACCGCCAGCGCCGCAGGGCGCTGCAGACTCGCCGAGACTGGAACGTTTCACCACCTGACCACCGGTTGCCAATTTCGTCACTTCAGCGTCAGCAGGCGTAGTACCGGTTTCCATGCCAAGCCGTTGGCACAAGTCTCCCCAGGTATTCAACGTTTCCTGCATGCTGTGTCTGACCTCCAGCACTTGCCCATTGAGTTCACAACGATAATCGTAAGTAGGCATTTATTCCTCGCGTGTATAGACAATAATTGCCGACGATTATACCAAATCTTTAACGTCGAATTCCAGGCCGGTGATATGTCCGGAAATTATTTTATTAAGTCATTTTCTTATTTGATACCAGTCACGGGACGATCAACTCGCTTTCGTTTTGTGGAAAACCTTGCGTCGGAATCACATCAATGAACCCATGTATTACCCGATGGGACTGGCATTTCACCGCTACCATGAAAACGCGATTTCATTGCATCGCCGTGCCGGACCCGAGCAACGCGGGGGTCCCCGGAAGGGACGGCGGGGGGGAGGCGCAAGCAGGACATCATTTTCCCGCGGCTGATTGCTCCCGCAATATTTATTTACCAAAATTCAAAACCGGGAACTTGAGTAACCGTGGCGTTTCTTATAAAATGCACAGCCCTTTAACGCGCCAGCATGGTTACTCAAGAACTCATTGACGCGCATGCAACGTTCCAACAGTAAATAACCGATCAGCCACACATCGCTTATGCAAACGCACATCAAACTCTCTACACTTTTTTATGTCAGCACTTCCAGCATTCACGGCAAAGGATTGTTTTCCAAAACCCATATTGCGCCCGGCAGCTACCTTGGAGAATACAAAGGCCCGTCTTCTACCGAAATAGACACCTACGTATTGTGGGCTCAGGATGAAAAGGATCGCTGGATGGCGCGTGATGGTAAAAACATGCTGCGCTATATCAATCACAGCAATGATCCTTGCGCGGAATTCTGGGGATTTGATCTCTACGCCACCAGGGACATTCCCCCCGGACATGAAATCACTGTGGACTATGGTGAAGATCCATCAAACCTGTGACCGGAGAAGCACACACCAGCATGGGGTGGGTATAGCGGGTGTAGCGCTTATCATGCGGCAGTCATCCCCGCTGCCAATCGCGGGGAGCGGGGTCATGCGATACTGATGTAGTTTTTCTGAATTTCCAACCACCTGTTGGCTTCGTTGATCAGGGGTTGCACATCGGCGCTGCCCGCCATGGACTGTAACTGTAACACCCAGTCACGAATGGCATCCGGGGGCGAATAGGGTCCCACCGGGGGCAAAAGCTTCGTATTGTCCTGATCCATAACTACCTCGCATCGTGGTTTTAAACCACCGCTTTCAGGGATTGCAACAAAGGCAGACCATTATAGCAATCGAGCGCCGTGCGACCAGCATATTCAATGATTTATTTATTCGATCATATGCATACCGATTCCACGATATGCATGGATTCCACCCCCTATCCATAAATTTATGCCACGAAATCAGACACTCAGAGAGCTACGTTAAGGGCACACCTGAAATAATGGTTGATACCGACAATAGTGTACCGTAACAATCCGTTATTTTCTGTTGCAGGGGATAAGCGCCACAACCTCGAATGGTACTCTATCGTTACTCATCAGATGGCGCTGCACTATGGCACCACCACTTGCGTCCCCGCAGGCATCGAGCTGAGGCGCAAGGTCTGTAATGGTGGCATTCCAGAACTTGCGCCGTTAACACACGACTGAGACATTTTTCACCGGCATGATGACGCCGACGGCTTCCCGAATTTATGATCGCATCGCAAAGATATTCTGCAGATTAAAGCGCCGGTGTTATCGAAAACTGCCTGCAGGTACTGCTCCAGCCCCATATAAACCTGATTTTTCTTGGCTTGAAGCTTCCGTTTGCATGGTCGTAAAAAATACCTGCGACAAATCGACGCAGCTGGCGTATTGTCTGTCATTTGTTATTTCCACGCTTCAGTCGTCATCGCAATCAAACCTTAAATGGCAATACCATCAGGAGACATATCATGAATAAAGTAATTTTATTGGTGCTGACCTTAGTTACGTTGACAGCTGTCCAATCCCTATGGGCGGAAGACGCCAATCAAGCTTACGTGAAAACCATGGCGCAGATGTTAATGGATATCAATCACTATCCCAGTGACACGCAAAAGAAGACGCTGCAAACCATCATCGGTGACAGTAAAGTGGACGAACATACGCGCGTTCTTGCGCAATCCATATTGAACATGAATCATACGGTCAGCGACACGGATAAGCAGAGCCTGGCTAAAATAACCGCCACTGCCGGTGCTACTGAAGGCGAGAGTCAACTTGCTCAGGTCTTGCAAAACATCAATCACAAGGCAACAAACGACCAAAAAACCCAGCTGCAAACGATTAAATAGCGAACATCACAGTTACCTGGCAATACTGCCGGTGCCAGTGGTCGCCGGCAGTGTTGATAGCCGCAGTTCCGTCAGGTCGTCGCACCGTCCATCGGTATATCCAACAATGCGTCACAATCGAAGTTCTCAGGGATTTGCAACCAGACACAAGTGAGAGCCGGGATTTCCGCCTTGGCAAGCTCCCGATTGAAAACAGCAAGCAGGGTATGCAGTGACATGGTGCTGTAACGCAATCCCAGGAGGGGGAGCGCCAGCCGGCGGTAGTGCCGCGTACCGACAATTGACAGGGTATTCTCCAATGCCATGGATAACCACTGCTCACGGCAGATAACCTCCTGTTCCACATCATAGACAATGGCCTGAATACGTGCCGGTGCGGTATCCGTAATCAGACGCGCCGTTCCCGGTTGCATCTCGGGTTGGCGATGCAGCACATTCGCGAGATACCAGGCGGGCTGTTCCGTGGACCGTGGCGGATCTTCCGCCACCGTTAACAATAACGCACAATCCTGCTCTTCGACGATGACATCAACGGGAAACGGTGGCATCGTTTCAGGCGCGGCGACTACCCGCAAGTCCCGGCAGCGCCATTCTATGACACGGCTACCACCGATCAATGGCATAGCGTGAAAGCCTTGTTATTGTCACTACAGATAATTGACGAACAATCATTTGCGGTTCCTTGACTCTGGTTTCGGCGCGCGCATCGCAGCTCGATCGCCCCCATATACCAATCTCGTCAATTGTAGCGGTTCCATATGCGCCTACCGTATTAAATCTTATTATTGACCTCGGAAATATTTTTCGCTAACCTTCCGCACGGATTATTGCTGAATATTTAAATTAACTATTAGATTGGGGGTGAGTAATGGAATTAGTTGTCATTCTTTTTGTAAGCCTTATGGGTATCGCTTTTGCTGGCATGTTGTGGGGCCAGTAATTGAAAAATAGAGCTTCAGAAGCTCAATACCTCGCAATTCACAGAACGCCCGAGCATCTCGCATGATCGGGCGTTTTGCTTTTTAGCCCTAGCGAGCGCAAGGTTTGGTTTCCCCTCCGGTTACGCCATTACGTCCCTACACCCGCAGCCGAGAATTCGGTATGATTGCCGGTTCCTGTCATCGTTAACCGAAAGAGTCAGATTCAGAAATGGTACCGTCACTGAGTGGGATGAAACGGCTATCTGTCCTTGCTTGTCTGCTGCTCCTGTCACTTGTTACGGGGTGCTCTAAACAACAGGAAATCCGCCTCAATGATCTTGGGTGCGTTGCATGCGTATTATGGGATCGTTATGCGTCCTTTAATATTCGCGCGGACGGTCGCCGTGAAGGGGAAAAAATCCATTTTCGCTATTTGAAGCACGTCCATAACATGCGTATTGATGTAACGCGCGACAAATATCTTGCCTTTTCGGTCGTTTATATTCCCGGCGCGGGGTACTTCTATAAAAACGTCAGTGATGAACTCGGTTGTAAACCCGATATTCTTGAACAATTATCCCTGCAAGCCCAGGTTGTGCTCTATGTACTGTCAACCGCCTTCCCTGAGGGCCCCAGTACCCATTGGAGCAACAAGTCTTTTGAAATAGTCGGCAGCAAACATCAGGAACTCAAGGAATTCTCGGTCAGTGCCGGTGGCTCCTCTGAACGCGTGATAAAGTGGGCCCCCCCCTGGAGCGCCCAGGGCAAAATGGTGCAATATCAGGATACCACCCTTTCATATAACATGGTTATTGAATCCGAATCATTGCCCAACAGCCTGATCGTCGGCCAACCCATCAGCGGAGAATGGAGCGCCGATGAAGATGTGGCCCTGGTAGGGGAAGATGAACCCTTGAACGGATGGCGAATTTGTTTTACCGGCACCTATGATTACGATGAATCAACCGGCAGAAAGAAACTTATTCCCAATCTGGAAAATACCGAAACACTCCGGACTTTTGGCGAGGTCTTCAAGGCAGTACGGGAAGCGCGTTTTCGTCGTGAAAATCAGCGACGTGGCAAGCCGTGACGTTACTGTTCAACAATCCAATGCGTACTGCGTCCCCAGCGAAAGCAGCCAAAATTCTGGGTCTGCCAATTTTATGCCGTATCAGGAGTTAATGATTTAGTGCGGATATTGTCATGATGCCAGTCGACAAACGACCATTTATCAACTTTACTTACAGGTTTATGAAACAGAAAAACACATTAGTGGCAATAGCGCTGGGCGCTTTGTGCATAATTACGGTAGCTTGCGACAATAAACCCGTGGCAAATCAAGCTGCGGTTGACGGCAACCTGGACAATCGCATACGGGATGAATCAGTGCGCTGGGGCAAGACACTCGCCCAAACCAAGTGCACCATTTGTCATGACGAATCCAATGGCAAGCCTGGACAAGAGACTCCATTCATCGGCAGCCAAAACGCCAACTACCTGCTGTCTTCCTTGAGCGCCTACAGCAATGGCGACCGCACCGACGAGGATAAACAGCGCATCATGGCCGGTATGTCCGCCGAGGAAAAAGCCGCCGTCGCCGCTTATTACGCCTCGTTACCCACCAAGTGGGATGGTAAAAACACCGTGGACCGCAAACGCTTTAAGGATTTGCGCGAACCTGAATTGATATCGAAGGGCAAAGCCGTGGCCACGCCCTGCATATCCTGCCACGGCCCGGACGGCAACAGCGAAAAAAGCGGCATCCCCAGCCTCGCGGGATTGCAACCGAGTTATTTTGCAGCGTCCTTGCGTGCGTATCTCGATGGTACCCGGCAAGGCGCCGATGTCATGAAGAACTTCAAGCTGGCATTAACGGAAACCAACATCAAACAATTGGCCGCATTTTTCGCCAATCAACAAAGAACTTCCAACAAGGTGACCGGCAACCAGGGCAACGCGAAATCCGGCGCTAACAAAGCCCAGACCTGCTTCGGTTGCCATGGCGAGGACGGGAACAGCTATAATCCGGCCTTTCCCGGCATTTCCGGACAAAACACCGCTTATCTCCAGAAAGCGTTGAACCACTACCGCAATGGCTCCCGTAAGGGAGAACTTATGCAGCAAGCGGTGCGTCATCTTTCCGACCGGGACGTTGACGATATTGCGGCTTATTTCGCGACACAAACCCCGATCAGTCTGCTGGCTGTGGTTGCATCGAACGAACAAAACAATGACCCGATCGCCGCTGGCAAGCAGCTCGCCAATGCCTACAACGGGTGTCACGGTACTGACGGGATCAGCACCCAAGCCGGGGTGCCACGTCTGGCCGGCCTGGCAGGCGCTTATCTTATGAGCGCAATCGATGCCTATAAAACCGGGCAGCGGCAGCATGACATGATGCGCACACAGGTGAACTTCCTGGACTCGCTCGATATCGAGAAGATCGCCTTCTACTACTCGGCGCAAAATCCCCAGGTCAAGGCGACACCGGATGGGTCGCAATACCTGAAGGCCAACGTCGAAATCGATGCGCCACCAACGCCGGCGCAAGCA
>JAHECY010000167.1 GCA_024641505.1 Gammaproteobacteria bacterium | reverse complement strand
GGCTACAGGTAACACCGGTGTATCCAGATACGTCGTGCTACCGGGCATGTATGGCCAGACGTAGCAGAAGTTGCTGAACATCGGGTTGTACATCGGATCCAGAATCAGACGGACCTGACCGGTGGATGGATCGAGCGTACCAGCCGGATCAGGGATCGGGCCTGGATCATTCATACACGAGGTCAGCATGTTCGGTGCATAACCACTGGGGTTGGGCACGTTGGCATTCCAGGTGGACGGCATTAAACCGTTGAATGAACCGTACTTGTCGTTATACACACGGGCAAATTCGACACCGTTATAGTCACGGAAAGCCACCGGTGCATTCGGTAACGCCGCTTTTTCACCAAAGCTCGGTGAGAACGGATTAAATTCCGCTGCCGCATCGTTGAGCATGATGCCGGTGAAGTGCGCCGACACCGGAGCTTGTGTGAAGATCGAGAAGTCGGCTTTCGCATTCGTCTGATCAACTACCGCTAATTCTTTGCGGTCGCATAAGGGACGATCCTGACCGAAATACGGCGATACATTGCCACCTTCTGGGAACAGCGTCAGGAAATCCGGTACGCGATGCAGCTTGCCAACGCAAGGCGGTAACGCACTACCGGCTTCATTATTGACGAAACTATTCAGGGTTGCCTGGTCAGGCAAAATATAGAGATGGCCAAGATCGGTGCCGTTAGCAAACTGGGTAACATCAGGCCCAATCCAGGCATCACCATTCAACACGTTCTTGTCTTCTTCCTTGACGACTTCATAACCTTCGGGCACAACCATTTCGACAATGTATTTACCTGGCACCAGACCCGCCGGGTTAGCGGCAAGATACGTCGCCGATGGGAAGCTGTATTTACCATCGTACACCGCAGGCTGTACCTGATTGAAAACATGCTGACCGTCGTAGCACTTGAACTGATCCGCGACACCTAAAGTGCTTTGTACATAAGGATCAGTCTCAGGATCACCCGGGCAATGCATATTCGTGGTGTTGTCATCCCAGCTGGTGGTCGTAGTGGTGTCAACCAATACCAGACTCTCGGTGCCATCGGCATTGATTGCCTTGGTATAAAGATTCATGGTGACACGCGGCACACCGGGGTTCCAGGACAATTGCGTATTGATGCGTGGATCATCCAGGGCACGAGTCGATGAATAGAACACGATACCCGAGATACCGCCGTTTTCGCCGGGTGCATACGGTGCCTTGCCCCATTCGATGATCGAGGTCTGGTTGATGTAGCTCTGCACACCTTCGACCGTCACCGAACCGGGATCGATACGTTCGGTCTTGCCGGCAACATACGTTGCACCTGGCACTTGCAAGGAAGTTGGCAGCGAGGTGGTTTCGGTTGAATTCAGCACGCCTGCATACGGACCATCGACATCCGGTTTACCACCGGCATCATAGATGACATGCACACTGGTATTCTTGTAACGCGTGGAATCGGTTTCCACCACATACCAGTTAAACAGCGGGAACACTTCATTGCTGCCACCGCTACCGGCGAGATCGGTGGCTAAATAGTTGGAGATCGAACCATCACGGAAACGCAGATTCAGCGCCACCATCGGCAGACCAGGCTCACCTTCGTCATAGACACCGTTTTTGTTGGTATCCAGATACGCGATCTGATCCAGGCGGGTGAACCAGCTGAACACCGGGATGGAACCCATCGCCACCGTTTGGTTGTCACCGGCAGGAACGGTTACCGCTTTTTTGGCAATGATCTGATCTAACCATTGATCCCAAATCACCAGCTCATGCGAACCAGCGGGCACGCCGGTTAACGTGAAATTACCGTTTTCATCGCATTGTGCGAAAGAGATGTTATCGGCCGTGCCATTGAGATTCACACTCACCAAACATTGGGTAAAGGAGAGTGAAGCGCGGCAGGTCGGATCAGTGGCATACCCTGCATCGGCTGGCGTCGTCGCGCAGCTATCATTCAAGGCCGCCGCAGAAGGACGATCCATGTGCAAACTGGAAACCTTGCCAGTGATCGTGTTGGTTGCTGCCAGCGCTGCGTTGGTTGCCGCGATGTGCGCCGGATTGACGAAACCGACAAAGGCGTGGAAACCGGGCATACCGAATTCCTGCCAATAGCCAGGTTCACCGGGTTTGATAAAGGTATCGTTTACCGGTGCGCCTTCCAGTGTCGAAACCTGGATCCAGTTTTCGCCATTGTTGATGCGATTCGCACCGGGGATGGCGATCACGTCATAGCGACCGGGGGGAATATTCTTGATTAAGGCCATACCAGCTAACGTGGAGGTATTGCCCAAACTGTCCAGTTCCGGACAGGTGGTCACAGTACCAATTGGCGCCGGTTGCGGACACAAATTGGCACCGGTAACCGTATCGATCGTATTGGCTAACGCATTGGTAATCGGATTACCAGACAAGTCATACGTCATCAAACCAGCAACATCACCGGTGCTGCCACGAGTGTCGGCCAATTTGATATTAAAACCACCCAGACCTGGTTCACCGGCATCGACGGTACCATTGGTTGGACCCTTGTCTTCAAATACGATGACACTGATTTGACCGGGCGGTAATGGATTACGCGTGGCCAGTACAGTCACCGCGGTTTTACCAGGAGGAATGGTCACACCGGCGATGGTGTGCGTCGGGCCATTCGCCGTCTCCGGTGTGCCATCGGCATCACTGGGCAATATGGATATGTAATAACGCTTGGTTGGATCCAGTGTCACGTCTGCAGGCAGCGTGCGCACACGTGGTAATACGGGCGCACCATTAACGGTGTTAGCGTCACCACAACTGACTGGTCCGGTACAACCTGAAGCAATCATCGGCATGAAGCTGCGATGGAAATTGGTCGATACACTTTGAGGTGTCGTGCCAGGCGCAACGATCGAGCCGGCAGGATTCAGCGGATCACTGTAATAAGTCTGATCTTCTTCAATCACCCAACTATAGTCTTGCAGCGGTGGTAAAGAACGATCCTGTGTATCCAGGATAGTGACTTGCAAGCCACTGCCAGGTGTGAAGTTTAAAGTGACATCGACCGGTGTGCTGGGCGAACCCTGTACATTCACGGCGTGATATTGGAACGTGTATGTCGTCGGCGTGGTCGGTGCCACGGCAGGTTGGGCCGTAAAGGATCCATCGGGATTCAGTACCACTGTCAAACCAGCCGGAGCCGCATCAAGTGCCGCTGTCAATTTATATCCACTCGGATCTTTATCATTGCTTAATACGCCGGGAGCGTTGACGGTCAATAACGATGCCACCTTGGTAGCAAACGTATCTGCCGCCGCGGTAGGTGCGCCACCAACTATCGCGACATTGAGCGCCACAGTACCGGTATATGTAGTACCAGTGCCAACACACAGACCCGTGTAAGTGAAGGAATCACCGCTCACCGGTGCGGCAGTCGGTACATAAGTAAAGCTACCGTTAACATTGAGTGTCACTGTGCCATTGGTCGGCGCAGTCGCGACGGCGATATTGGAAATACCACGATCATTGGTCAGCACATTGCCGCTAAAGAAATTGCTATTCAAAGCTACAGTGTAAGTGTCGGCATTCGCCGCGCATTGCAATGCCGTTGGTAACGTACCGGCATTGATGTTGAGTAATCCTTGCATACCACCGGATTGTTTGTTGGCAGATAAACCCAGTTGACGATCAAAAATACCAAACACACCTGGCGTATACATTAGTGTGGCGGCATCGCGTGGCGGATTCACAACCACATCAAAGGTCTTACCGGCTGGTAACAGCATTTCATTTTTGATTTGCGGATTACCCGGTTTGACGAAACCGTCTTCGGCTACAACAGACATCGATAATCCCAACATGGCAGGCACATAGTTTCGCAAGCCGGCATTGGCGAAGCGCACCAGGACATTGCCAGTGGGTGCAGCGGCAGGTATCGCGAAAGTATTTCCCGCCAACGCGGATGGATCAAAGCTCTTACCATTGATTAGGAAATAAATCGGCGCAAAATTCACTGCTTGTGGATATTGGGCTTCATCGATCACACCAGAGCAAGTACCCGTCAGCGCGGTACAACCCGCCGAATTGATCGCGGCTTGATCTACCGCGGCATTCATGACGGGATCGACATCACTAAACAGCAGTGTCGTATCTGCATCATAGGCGATGCCAGGATAAGCCGTACCGGCCGTGGCCGCAGCCGTTGCAGAAGCTGCCGTTGGCGCAGTGGTTACAACGAGCACACCATACAAACCCATTGGGGCCTGGATCGACGGGTGCGTACCGGTTTCATATATATAAGTACCGGGTTTAAGATTATTCCAGGTATAGGTTTGTGCACCGGCGGTACCACCGGCAAAAGCAGCGGCTTCGGGCGAGAACGCGCGTGCGCGATCCGGCTGAGCTGGTGGCGCAAATATCGGACTATCTACCCCGGGTGCGGCAGGCCAGGTTGCCTGTGTCGGTGCATGTGTCGGGCTTGATTGTTTTACCGGTGAACCTAAGCCACCACCCAGCTGACCGAGGATCACGATCGAGGTTGATGTCGGCAGATTATTGCTCAGGTTAATCGTTAATGTCGTACCAGCAGCATCATAGGGAAGCGTAATGGTCGGACCCGGTGTCCAGGCCGTCGCGGCGGTCGTGCAAATGCCACCCGTCAGCGTTGCACCACTGAGTGATGCCGCACCGGCGGTGTC
>JAHECY010000166.1:2275-4662 GCA_024641505.1 Gammaproteobacteria bacterium | reverse complement strand
GCGGCGGGCGCATTAGTCGTCCTGCCAGTAAACGGCTTTTTCGGGGATGATCCAACGAATGCCGCCGCGGGGATCTTTCCGGTCACCATCATAGCGCGGGATTAAATGCACATGAAGATGCGGCACCGTCTGGCCGGCGGCGGGGCCGTCGTTGATGCCGATGTTGTAACCTGCCGGGTGAAATTCCCGGTCGAGTTGGGTTTTACTTTGGTACAGGGCCTGTGTGATTGCCTGGTGCTCATCGGGTGACAGGTCGAAAAATGAGCCAGTGTGGCGTTTTGGAATGATCAGGGTATGGCCGGGAGAGATGGGGTAGCCGTCCCGGATCACGATCAGGTGGTCGTTCTGATGCAGGATTCGGTCTGCGGGCATGTGGCAGAAGGGGCAGGGTTTCATCTCAGCGACCACTATTCACATATTTGCGATATCTAACACTCATTCTGCTCATGACGAAGATATTAATTATAAAATCGGGGACGGATCACATTTTACGGGAAACCGGGGACCTAATACTACCGCTTAGCCCAAAACCGTGGCCGTTTTTTATGATGGGCTAAGGCGATTACCTGAATATTTTCGCCTTGAATTCTGTAAACCAAGCTATAAGGGAACCGACGAAAAATATACCGATGCGTATGCTGATAATACTTTGGCCACCCAATGGGATTTTGCAGCACCAATTCGATCGCATTCATAAAATCGTCGAGAAATAAGCGCGCTACCCGGACACTGCGACTACGGTACCATAGCAGGGTTTCTTCTAGATCAATGAGAGCTTCAGGATGAAAATGAACCTGGTATTTATCCATTTAATTTTTTAGTTAGTCTGTCCTTGACGTCGCCCCAGGAAACCAAATCAGCTTCTCCCTTGTCGAGAGTTTCCAGCCGTCGATCAAGCTCAAGCTTCCACGCTTGTTCCGCATCCGCATCGGCTGCACCATCCAGACTTTCAATAAGTGATACGGCCAGTTCGGCACGTTCATCCTCATCAAGCTGCAGAGCTTCCGCCAATAATTGGTTTTGGGAAATTTTCATCTCAGTTAGGATATCATGGGCGTCATGATTGATTCGAGACTATTTTAATAAGATACCATGATTATCATATCGCTTTGATAACACCTTGATTACCTGGATGAAAATTTCGGAAAATCGGGGTTAAATACCATTTACTGGGCAACGTTTCATCTCAGCAACCAATGCGTTGCAAGTAGGCCGGTACCGCCTGTTTGCTGGTTTTTGACAGTTTTTTTACTTCACCAAAACTCATTTTTTTAACACCGTAGCCATCTTCTATGTCATTCAATATCGACAGCCAGAGACTCGCCGTCATATCCGCATCGGCCAATGCCCGGTGAAACACGCCGTCCGACGGCAGGCGTCTATACCGGACCAGCGTCCCCAGCTTATGGTTCGGCGCATCGGGATAAATACGCCGGGATACCAGCATGGAGCAGGCAAACTCCCCTGGGTAGCTTTTGCGGATACGGTGCAACTCCGCATCCAGAAACTTTTTGTCGAAAGATGCGTTATGGGCTACCAGGTTGAAGTCGGCGATAAACTCGGAAAATTCCCCCATGACCTCGTTACAGGGTGGCGCCTTTTTCAGCATGGCATTGGTAATGCCGGTATAGCTTTCGATAAACGAGTTAATGCGCATTCCCGGGTTCATCAGTGATTGAAAGCGTTTGGTGACCTCGCCGTTCTCCAAACGCACGGCGCCGATTTCGATGGCTCTGTCGCCACAGGCGGGCGACAGGCCGGTGGTTTCGAAGTCGAGGATGATGGCGGTGTTGGCTTGGGTTTTTGGGGTTGTCATGGCCATTTGTTTTGCATAATAGAAGATCCAGGGATGCCCTTCCCTATTTTCAACTGACCTTGGCGCATTATTTCTAACCGCAATTCAATCAATTAACATGATCTGGTCAGTTTGATTCTAAAAACTGAATAATACTGAGAATTGACTTGAGTTCATAGGTGCAGACGCCGATAATTGTGGGAAGGACTGGGGATTCCCGGTCGACGACTGGCCTTGGCGGAAACGCCGGGGCCTTTTGTTTTCGGCACAATTGCTAAAAACTCGCCCGATAACTCTCCGCCTCCAACACCACATGCTCCCGCACATCCCCCGGCAGGGTGAACAATTTCGGCTTTTCCTTAAATCCGAACACCCGGTACAAGGCATAACGGTCGGCATGATCTTGGGAAAACGCCAGTTCATTGCTGCTGAGATAAAACGGCTGGTGCTTTCCGGATACCGTGGTTTTTACCTCGATATATAATTCCTCATCGGTGGCACCCGCGAAGGAACGGATGTCGTAACCCGCACCGTCGCCCTTTTCCTTGCTGGTCCATTCCAGGTCTGGAACCAAGTCTTGCCGCCCCAGATC
>JAHECY010000166.1:0-2265 GCA_024641505.1 Gammaproteobacteria bacterium | reverse complement strand
ATCGAGCAGTCGGTATTTTTCATATTCCAATACAAACTTTTCACCCAACATGCCGAGATGACGGTTTCGGCTTTCTTTTTCCGCAAAATTGCTGAACCGGGGCACAAATTCCCTGATGTGGTTCTTCTCCTTAGGCCCCTGCCGTTTCGGGGGCGGTTCCAGCCAGTGGTCCCATTCCGGCCGTAGACGGGTTTCGTCGATGGTTTGGATGTCTCCCATCAGGTCGGTATCGATAATACGAATAATACGCCGGGACTGCGCTGCCGCCACGTTCAGCAATAATCGCTGGTAGTTGGAAGCCGGTTTATAACCCTTGATATATGGCAGGCCCAGGTCGATCAGCACAGCACTGATATTCTGGTGCTTGAATTCGATTGAGGCTTCCGAGCGATTGTTAAGAAACGGTTGCAATGCCCGCCGATGTGCAGCTTTATTGTAACTTTCACCGCGCAGTTCCAGTGCCAGCATTTCCAGGTAGTCCCGCATGATCAACTCGCATTCTACGCGAGACCAACCGGTGAATGCATCACGAAGTTCTTCTTGCGTGTCAATATCCAGATTTTGAAACAATGCTGCCCTAAGTTGGCCGCGCACCACGGAATAGCGTAGATAGTTGAATAGCGCATCGTCAAAATACGCATATGCAATAGCCTCTCGTACCTTATGTTCGCTGTTAGACTGCTTCATGGAGTCATACAATGCTTGCTGGCCTGCGACGATCTCATGGTGCCAGAAGCCCTCACTGCGTAAATGAAAGAATGGCAGATACGGAGTAAACCAGTCAGATGGGGCGGCTAGATCGTCAAAATAGCGTTTGAAGGTATCGATCAGTTGTTGATTATAAGTAACACGGTTGCCGACGATTGCGCCGGACTCAATCAATTCCATTACCGCCAGTACCATGCAAACCTTGTGCGGGCTGGCATGGCCGCCGGCGCGGTTGACCGTGAGTTGGCGGAATTGACTTAGGTAGGGTTCGAGAGGCACTTTGTTAGTCAATTCCTGAGTTCATGTGAAATCGGCCTTCAATTGCTAATTTCCACCACATGAATAATATCCGCAAACTTCTCTCGCTACCTTGTTTTTTGTTGTGTTACAGTTCCGCTTTCGGCCAGAAGCCGTCATTGACGATCAGTCACCTAGTCTTCCGCAATGCAGCGGGAGCGGCCATTCAGTAGACCTGCGAATCTCAACCGATCCCATGGTTTTCCCCAGAAGCCATTCTCTCACCAGAGAGAAAATTTATCATCGCTGCTTGATCCCAGCTTGGGCGCTTCACCGTCGATATAAGTCACCGAAATATCTACAAACAAAGAAAATATGGGGGATCGACATACTGAGCTGAACAATCTTTAGTAAGATCCCATAATAAAGTTCCTGCCTAAGACGGAGGAACGACAATGCAAACTCAACCTCAACCACCCAACCCGTTGATTCCCTGGAATAAAGGAAAACTGGTGGGACAGAAGCCACCTCTTAAGCTGCAAGAAGTTTGGGCCATTCGCATACGTTTACAGCTGACCAACCGAACTAGAGACCTTGCGTTATTCAACCTGGCGCTGGACAGTAAGCTGCGGGCTTGCGATTTAGTGAAATTGCGGGTACAGGATATCTCCCATGGAGGAACTATTGCCAAACGGGCAATAATATTGCAGCAAAAAACTCAACAACCGGTACAATTTGAAATCACTGAGCAAACCCGCAAGTCGCTCTCAGATTGGATGCAGCATGCGAATTTGAAAACTGGTGATTACTTGTTTAGAAGTCGCTTTCGCGCCTCTCCACATATTTCAACTCGGCAGTATGCCAGAATTGTTGACTCCTGGATCTCAGAAATTGGTCTTGATCCGGCAACGTATGGGACTCATTCTCTGCGTCGAACTAAAGCATCGCTGATCTATCGCCGGACCAAAAAATTGAGAGCCATTCAACTGCTCTTGGGTCATAGAAAACTGGAGAGCACGGTACGCTATCTGGGGATAGAGGTGGACGATGCCCTTGAAATGGCAGCGCAAACGGAGATATGAATGCTATTCCTACCGGAACTCCCCTGTAGGGAGTTCCGGCTTGCGAGACCTGATTTAATATTGACCGTGAATGCCAGGATTCACGGATACCGAGCCCAACATTGCGGCAAGTATTGTGGAGTTATAACTGAATCTGGTGTTTAGAAGGGTTGAAAAAGAGCGGCGTATCTGGTTGATTTGATGTTGCGAAACATTAAAAAACAACCAAAGAGGATACGCCACTATGAGCAAGAATAAC
>JAHECY010000013.1 GCA_024641505.1 Gammaproteobacteria bacterium | reverse complement strand
ACTGGAGCAGGAACTCGCTCAATCAGAAGAGCGGCGCACACGCGAACTGACACGCCTGGATGAGCAAATCGCCGGGATCGCGCGCCGTATCGGCGAAGCGGAGTATCTGGTGGAAGGTGTAACCTACGCGGATAATCTGGCCCAGTATTCCAGCATGTTTGACGGCATTATTACGGACATACACGTCAAACGTGGTGAAATCATTACACCCGGTACCCCGCTGGTCACTATTGTCAAAGAGAGCGCTGCACTGGAAGCGCGGGCGCTGGTGGAGAACAAGGATATCGGTTACCTCAAACGCGGTCAGGAAGTGAAAATCAAATATTTCGCTTATCCGTATCAGGAGTTCGGAATCCATCGCGGTCGGATTTCCAGTATCGCCAAGAAACCCAGCGCCAAGGCCGACGAAAAATCGAAATACGTGATTACCATTGCCTTGATGAATGACGTTATCACGCGCCAGGACGGCTGGCGCAAGTCGCTGGAGATCGGTTTGGAAGGAGTTGCGGAAATTAAAACCGGTGAAAAACGATTCATCGAACTGGTGTTTTCGCCGGTGTCGAAATTTCTTGGTAAAAGCTGAGTAATCTGCGTAATTCAAGACAGTAACAGCATCACAGTGGAGCGGAAGTCATGACGGCGATTCAGGAAGCAGTGGGTAAATTACTCGATTCCCACATAATGTTCAGCGCGTTATCGGATAAGGATCGCCGGGCCCTGGAGCCGTTATTTGAGGCGCAAACGTTTTTGCCGCAGCACGTTATCGCCGAGCAAGACAAGCCTATGGACGGCATGTACTACGTTTACAACGGTTCGGTGCGCCTCAAACAGGATCGCGATGCCAAGCGTGTGAGTCTGGGCGAATTGGCGAGTGACAGTACTTGCGGCGAGCTATCCCTGATCAAGCCGGCGAATTGGCCGTACACCGTGGTGGCGTCGGATCACGTCACCATGCTCAGATTGCCGGCGGAGAAGTTGCGACCGATTATTGCCAGACATCCCGGCGTGGCCGCGATGTTCATGAAAAACGTCGGATTGGTGGAAACCAGTTACCGGGTAAAAGCGCTGCTGGGTAAGGCAAAATATAATCCGATCGAGTTACCGCCGATTATCGAGAAGATCGGCGTCAAGCATATCAAGGCGGGAAATCCGGTGTTCAATCAGGGGGATATTGATCCCCGGTTGTATTACCTGGAGCAAGGCGCCGTGGAATTGGTGCGTAAACCGGTAACCGGCGATGCCGTGGTGCTCGACAAACTCAAGCCCGGGCATGTTTTCGGAGAAGGTGGCGCCTTGGACGGCATGGACGGCGCCGGTACCCAGCCGCATGATGCGCGCGCGTTGACCGATGTCACGGTACTGGTCATTCCCTTGGAAGCGGTGCGCCGCATCTGCGAACTGAATCCGGCGCTGCTTGAGGATTTTCGGCTGCGGGTCGCCGGTTTCAAGGCCATGGAGCAGCAGGAACTGGCCTACCGGCAGCGCGCCGAAGGTATCGATCAGCGTATCCAGCTGGCCGATGCCGTGACCGAAGAAGAATTTCGTCGTCTCGACCAAACCAAGGATATCAAGCAATTTCCGGCGGTGCTGCAAACCCACGGCTCGGAATGCGCGGCGGCCTGCATCACCATGGTGTGCAAGCATTACCAGAAAGATTTCACACTGGGCCAGATTCGTGAATTGACCAATTTGTCGGCGGAAAACCTCAGTCCGTTGGCGATTATTACCGGCGCCGAGACCCTGGGATTCAGCGCCAAGGCGTTTGCTCTCAAGCTCAATGAGTTGGGTAACCTGAAGCTGCCGGCTATTGTCGGCTGGCAGGGCTACCACTATGTGGTGCTGTATCGCCTCACCGCTAAGGATGTCTATATCGCCGACCCGGCATCCGGGTTGTTAAAATTGACGCGTGAGGAATTTTCACGTTCCTGGACCCAGGCGGATGTGAGCGGCATGCCGATGGCTCGGGATGCCGGCGTGGTTATCGGTCTTGATCCTACCATGGTATTCGAGCAACGGGAGCCGCCGAAAAAGCCTTTATATCATTTTATCAACTATATGTTGCCTTATAAACGCTACTACGGTGAAGCCATGTTGGCCGCGCTGGCGATAAACCTGCTGGGCCTGGCTTCACCATTGTTCGTGCAAACCATAGTGGACAATGTGGTGGTACACCAGGATGTCGCTTTACTCAATATGATGCTGGTGGGCATGGCGCTGGTAACGGTGTTTTCCACGTTAACCGGTGCGGCGCAAAGTCTGTTGTTGGCATATACCACCGCGCGCATCGATCTGCGGATGATGTCGGAGTTTTATCGGCATGTACTCAGCATGCCCATGGAATTTTTTCTGACGCGTAATAAGGGCGAAATCTTGAGCCGGTTCGGGCAAAATGCCCGCATTCGGGAGTTTATCGCCAGTTCCACGGTTACCGTGTTATTGAACAGTCTGATGGTCGTAGTGTATTTGTTGATGATGCTCGCCTATAACGCTTCGTTGACCATGCTGGTATTGATTTTTATCCCCGTCTACGTCGGTCTCGCCGCATTTTATACGCCGCGCATTAAGGCGATTGCGCAGGATATGTTTTTAACCAATACCCAGACGCAGGCCCATTTGATCGAATCGTTGAACGGTATCGAGGCGCTAAAGGCCAGCGCCAACGAATACATGGCGCGTACGCGTTGGGAATCGGCGTTTGTCGAGAATGTGAAGAAGGGGTATGAGTCTTCCAAACTGAATCTCACTTCGACTAGCTTGCACAAATTAGTGGGGTTGAGTTCGACGATAGCGATTCTGTGGCTGGGCGCGAATCAGGTTATCGCGGGGCAAATGAGCATCGGGGAATTGATGGGGTTCAATATGCTGGTCGGGTTGGTGATTGCGCCGATTAATCAGCTGGTGGGTTTATGGAACCAAATCGCAGAAATCAGAGTGTCCGTGGACCGGGTTGGTGAAATACTTGCGGTGCGACCGGAACAGGAAATGCCTAACGACCCTGAAAAGTTGCCGGCTACGTTGAACGAGTGTCGTGGCGCCATCAACTTTCAAAAAGTAAATTTCAGTTACCTGGCGAATGAACGTGAAAATTTCGTGATGAAGGACTTCGATCTCAATATCGAGCCGGGAACGCGTATCGCGCTGGTTGGCCCCAGCGGTTGCGGCAAAAGCACCATTGCCAAAATGGTGCTGGGATTCAATGTACCAAAATCCGGGCAGTGTAAAGTGGATGGCAAGGACATCCGCAATCTCGATCTGGGTTCGTTGCGCCGCAACATCGGGGTGGTGTTGCAGGACAGCTTTCTGTTTGCCGGTACGGTGGCGGAGAATATCGCCCTCGGTGATCCCACTCCGGACATGCAGGCGGTGCTGGAAGCGGCGCGCCTCGCCGGGGCGCATGAATTCGTTATCAATTATCCTCTGGGATACCAGACTCTGGTGGGTGAGAAAGGCATTGGTATATCAGGGGGGCAGCGCCAGCGCATCTGTATTGCCCGCGCGCTTTACCGGAATCCGAGTATTCTGATTTTCGATGAAGCCACCAGTGCGCTGGATAACGAATCGGAAAAGCAGATTCAGCATAATATGGAAAACATTCTCAAGGGTCGGACGTCGATAACCATTGCGCATCGCTTGAGCACCATTGTCAATGCCGATGTCATTTGCTATATCAGCGACGGTAAAGTGGCGGAGATGGGCGCGCACGCGGAATTGACCGATCCGGATTACCTTAAGGAAAAGGGCTACAAGGGATCATACTATAATTTGGCGAAATCGCAGTTCGATCTGCCGCCGCTGGTCTAGTCGGTTCGAATGTAAAGGGGAAGATTGTGGCAAGCAAGAATGACATGCGCAAAGACTCGGCCCCGGGCGCGGCTGGGTTCGCCGGCGCCGGCCAGGCACGATTGGTGTCTCTTGACGACAGGTTTCACGGTCTGTTGTTCGAATTGTCGGGGGATGGACAAGTGATCGGCCGTGACGCCCAGGCCGATTTATTGGTCGAGGACAATCAAGTGTCGCGGCAGCATGCTCGTATCAGCAACAGTGCCGGAGTTTGGACACTTGAGGATCTCAACAGCAGCAATGGGGTGCAGGTCAACGGCAAACGAGTCTCGATGGTGGCGCTGACCGACGGCGATATCGTGGAATTCGGTGCTTTGCCATTTAGGTTCGAAAATGAATTACCGGCGGCCACGGTAATAGTCGACAGCGACGGCGCCGGCAACGTTTTGGACGTCAATGCCACAATGTTGGCACCGGCGGGCACCGAGCATGTGCCCACCATGTCCGCAACATTGATGAGCCAGGATGAACAGTTTCCCGGCCTGGCGTTCGCGCTGGGCGCGCAGACCATGTGCATGGGCCGAGATGCCGATACCGAACTGCATGTGGAGCACAAAAAAATATCGCGCAAACATGCCGAGTTCAGTTATGCGCAGGGCAACTGGTGGGTTGAGGATCTGAAAAGCACCAATGGCGTGCGCATCAATGGCGAGCAGATTCGCAAATCCATGTTGCGGGATGGTGATCAGGTGCAGGTGGGTCCCGTGAACTTTCAATTTACGGTTAAGGTACAGCAGGCCGGCGCCGCCCAAGGCAAAGCTGCGGTCGTCGAGGATGAGGCCGGCACCATGTTATTCGATGATGTACGCGCCAGCGAAGTGCTGATTAAAGCGATTGAGGAAGAGCAAGCGCAATCCCAAGAGCCGGTGGCAGTACCGGTAGCGGCGCCGATTGTCGCCAAACCCATGCCGGCATCGGCACCGAGAGCGCAAGCTGTCGCTGCCGCGCCCGCGAAAAAACATGTGCGCCGCACCATGCGTCCGGCGCCAGCCGCTGCTTTGGGTTTTGTGGTGGCTTTGCTGATACTGGTTTATTTTCTCAATGCCGGTCATCGGGAAAAGAATGCGGAAATATCCAGCAGCGTGGCCCGGGTGCAGGCAATTCTGACCGGCATGGAAGAGGATAATGTGTCGGTCAACAGCCAGCAATTTCTTAATCAAATGAATGAAATTCGTGATGTGTCGGCGCAACTCAATGTGGTGGCCAGTCACTATCCCGACGATTCCTCGCTGGCGGCCGCCCAAGCGCAATTAATGTTTCTCGGTTTCGAGCGTGACTTGAATCGGTTGATGCAGGCGAGCATGGTACAGGAGGCGCTGGATCTGGTGGCCGAGCATGAAGCCAAACTGCAGCCGCTGGTGGTGAGGAGTGATGTTGGCGCGGAGCAGCATAAAACCATTCAGGACGTGGCGGACCTGTTGTCGTTAAGTGCAGTAATGATGCGTCTGAGTCTGTTTGTGCAGCGCTTTCCAGACCCGGTGGCGGGCAGTGAGCGCGCGCCAAACATGTATGATCTCAAGGAAGCCCAGCACTATAAGAAAGAGTTCATCGATAAGAAGAAGAATGGACATCTGGCGATTTCGGTTACGTATCCGTATTTTCAACGGCTGGTGGAAAAAGTTGACGAAAATTCCTTGCGTATTATCAATCGCTGGGATGAATTGAGCCGGCGTCAGGAAACCGGCTCGTAGGTGGCCGTCGAGCAGTAGCGAAAAGGGAAGCACCAATGATGGGAAGGGTAGGCGCGGTAATTTCGATAGTGGCGCTGTGGAGCGTTACGCCGGTCACGGCGGCGCCGGTGCCCCAGGCGGTCATGGATATGATTGTCGGAGGTAACGGTGCCGCTGTCGTCACCGGGCGTATCAAATCCATGTCCGTCAGCGGCGGCGCGGCGACGCCGGTGCCGATGATTATCAAACAAGACGACGCATACCGCCGCGCTATCAACAGCAGTCCGTTGCTGCTGGCGGAACGCAATGCTTTGCAGTCCGCAGCGGCCGGTATCGCATTCAGCCGCAGTGCTTTCGATCCACTGTTTGCGCTGCGGGCCGAACATACGCGTACCGGCTTTATGGCGCGCAGTGCCGAGATCACCCGTGAATATGAAGGCAAGACAAATCAGGCGGGGGAACAAGACGGCAATATAGTCGGTACCGACGAGGAAACGGCGGTAGCCGTCAACGCGCAGGATCAGCAGGCACAGGATCTTGGCCGCTTGACCTGTGTGATCATTGATGGTGAAATCATCAATCCGGAATATTGTTCAATGGAGACTGCGGTTGACACAAGAGTTGAATTAGCCAGTTCCAAAACCCCTGTGGAACCGGAAGCCAACGTTTTCGCTATTCAGGCCTTGCAAGTCCTGCCCTGGGGCAGCAGCGTTTCCGCGCAACTGCAATCAACGCGCCGCATCAAGAGTGGTTACAGTACCTTGAATCGCATGGAGCTGATCAACGGCTCCCATGGCGATCCGATCGGTACCGGCTCCAATTATCCCTGGACCAGCGCTTTCTTTTTTACCTTCAATACTCCCATGCCCTATGCGCGCAATTTTGGTGCCCAGGCCTATGGGCCGCGTGTCAATACCGAGGTGGCAAACCTGGATCGAGACATCGGCAAGTTGCGCCTGGAGCAGCGCAGTAATGAAGTGCTGAATCAGGTAGCCGCCGCATTTTGGGATCTGGTGCGTCGGCAGTATCGGTTGAGCATGGTGCAGCACCATTTAGATGCCGCTACGGCACTGGCGCAACGCGGCAGGCGTTTGTTCGACTCGAATAATCTTACCTCCTACGATATGGCGCAACTGGATACTGAGCTGGAACGCACAGCCATCGCCAGTGAATTGGCGTGGCAGGAATATCTGGGCGCTTCCAATCTGCTGGTAGATCTTTTGAATCTCGATGATGGCGCCGTGCTGGTCGCCGATGTGTCGGTTGCCGAACTGCTGTCCGACGAAATGGTGGAGGCTGTCGATATTCGTCAAATGGCGGATCAGCACCCCGAAGTGCTGATGGCGTCACTTGAACAGCAGAAAAACACGTTGTTGACCCGCTTCTTCGCCGAGCAAGTGCGACCCGATATCAGTCTGGTAATGAATATCAGCTATCGGCAGAGCGACCAGGTATTTGGCTATAAGACCTGGAATGACTCCTATGAGCATATTTTTGATCCTGATCAGCGCCAAACCTATATCGGCATCAACTACCGCTATGCCTTCGGGCAGCGGGCGGAGAAAGCCGCCTGGAGCAGATCCCGTACCGAACAGCAACAGGCGGCGCTGCGGGTTGCATTGGCGCGCAATAACGTGCACCGGACGTACCAGGATGCGCAGTCGGCGCAAGCCAGTACCGACAGTCGCCTTGGCCAGCTCGGTGTTAATCTCGACTTGGCACAGAGTGCCTATGACAGATCCGGTCGTATGCGGGAGCAGAACTCCCTGACCGAGTTTGAGCGGGTACGCACTCTGCAAATGCTTTACCAGGCGGTCGATGCCTATATCGCGGCGGCGGTGGCGACACGGCGCGAACAGGCGCAATCGTTGTTTGCGGCGGGCCGGCTTCATCAATGGTATACGGCGCACAGCGCCAAGGAGCGGCAATGATGGCACGCTTGAGTTTAACTGCATGGTCCGTGGCTGTTGTGGGCGGCGCGCTGTTGCTGATTGTCGAAACTGGCATAGCGGCGGAACCAGGCACGCCACCCGGTATCCCGGCGCAACAAAATGCGACGATCGCGCCCAGCAGCCAAGAACTGGCCTTGAATGAATTCGTTCGCAAAGCGGCGCAGCAGCGCCGGGACGGAGTGGGTTCCAGGATTACGGGTTTGCAATGGCAGGATGTGGCTTGGCGCGATGCCGCCATGCGGGCACTTAACAATAATCTCGATATCAAGCGCGGACAGGTGTTCAATACTCAGGCGCAGGTTGCATTGCAGGAGGCGTCGGCGTTATTCGATCCGGTGTTCACGTTGACCGCGCAGTTTGCGCGCGCTTCCCGCTACGACCGGGTGCTCAGCGACAGCAAGTACAGTAGCGCCACGCAGGAATACAATACCGACGGCGGTCAGACGGTGAGCAATGCCGTCACCTTCGATGAGGGACCGGTGGAATATGTAACATTTGATCGACCCAGGACCGAGGGTTACCATGAAACCAGGATCGTCGCCAGTGAAAGTTCTCTGGTCGGGCCGCAGGATTCCTGGAATTATCAATTGGGCTGGGTACAGCAGTTGCCCTGGGGCTTGGCACTGGATCTGGGCCTGGGCCTGTTGCGGCGGGATACTTATTATATCAACAATTATGGCGCGCGTTTCGCGGACAAAGCCCGCTATGGTTCCTATGGCCGGCCGTGGACGGCTTCTTTGGATGTGAATTTCAGCGCGCCTTTGCCTTGGACCCGTAATTCCGGCGCCTACGCCCGCTCGGATAGCGATGCCAACAGCGCCCGGGAAGCCGTGCAGCAGGCGCGCGCCGAAGTGGACGCTATTATTAACGATACCTTGCTGACCGTGGATGCCGCCTTCTGGAATCTGGTGCAGCAAGCGCGCAATGTGGAAGTGGCGCAAATGCACCTGGATAATCTCTCCCAAGTGGTGCGACGCACTGAGCGACTGTTCGAACTGAACCAGATCACGGCCTATGAAAAAGCGCATGTGGCGGCGGATCAGGCACGAGTGCAGTCCCAGCTAGAGCAAACCTGGTACGAATTTCTGAATGCCTCCGATCAGCTTGTGGTACTGCTCGACATGGCGGCGGGAACGGTATTGTTACCCTCCGGCTATGATCATGCGCTGACGGTGGATCCGCAACTGGTGATGACCGAAACACCCGCCGCCCCGGAACAGCATCCACAGGTGCTGGCGGCGGACCGCGCGGCGCGCATCGCCGAACTGGATTATCAGTTTCGGCGTCGGGATGCGGCACCGGATTTGAGTATCAATGCCGGTGTGACATTAGGGCAGAATCACAATGTATTTGGTTATGCCAGCGCCAGTGAGGCAGTGGGACATATTTCCGATCCGGATTTCATATCGCAAAAATACAGCATGGTCTATGTTTATCCACTGGGCAACAGCGCGGCCGCCGCCGCCCGGGATCAAGCGCGCTATCGTCATGCGCAGGCGCTGGCCTTGCGCAAAGCCGCCGCCAATAGCGCCATACGGCGCAGCAACGACGCGATTTCCGTGCTGACCAGCGCCCGCAAGATTGTGGATTTACAGCGCAAGAACGTCGAATTGACCACCTTTATCTATGACAAGATCAGCAGCGGTCAGCAGGCGCGCAACGTGCGCGAGTACGAACTGGTGATCAAAGGTGATGAGCTATTGGACGCGCGCCAGCAATTGATACAGGCGGAGATCGATTTACATCTGGCACGCACGAATTATTTGGCGGCCCAGGGACGGTTGCCGGGTTTTTACGCCAAACTGGTGGCGCAGCAGGACCTTGATGCATCGCGGGTGGCTTCGATACAGCGATCGGGACTGCTGAGGTTTTTCAAGGAGGTGGAATAATGTCCGGGTGGCATAATAACCGAGATCCGCAGTCGATGCGCATCGCTGGTGCGGTGCTGCTGGCGCTGGCAGGCTGCGCCCTCGACGGCGTGGTGCTGGCCGCTGCGCCGGCGAATGCGCCATCTGACGCGAGCCCACGCGCGAGTCTGGCGGTCGACGTGCCGGCGGCGGAACGCCAGTTTCATAAAGTGGTTGAAGATGCCGTGAGCGCGCCGAAGAACATCGGTGCCTGGCACTTGTTGGCAAACCGTCAGATTCAGTACCTGCGTCGCGATCAGGCGTTGTTGCAGGCATTGAACAAAAATCTCGCCCTGCGGGTGCGCAAGGCGGAGTCGGAGAAGGTGCGTGATGCCATACAGGAAGCGCAGGCGGTGTTCGACCCGCAGCTGAATCTGGGTGTCGGGCGGCGCAAAAACCAGACTTACGAGCGCACCATCAATGGCACCATCGTGGAACGTAAATTCACGCCTAAAAGTCCCTTGGATATCGTGGTGCCGCAGGACGCTAATGATCCGCAGGTCGCGACCATTGGTTTCCGTACGCGGCAGGAAAGTGAGACCGTCACTAAAGATATCGAGGTCAGTCAGCGCCAGATCAACGGTCCGGAAGAATCCACGGAATACAATGTCAATCTCGATCAATTGACGCCATGGGGCACGCGTATCGCGCTGGGCGTGATGACCGTTGACAAGGACGTATACTACAATGTCGCGAAAAAGCGGTACAGTTATAACGCGTCGTGGTCATCCAATATGCTGCTCAATCTGGATACGCCGCTGCCGGGTGGCGCGGGTTTTGGCAACTACGGACCGGCGGCCATACAGCAGGCCTTGCGGCGCAAGGAATTTGAATCGGCTCATTGGGACGTAAGAGCGGCGCTCGATGCCATCAGCGCGGAGGTGGATGCCGGCTACTGGCGCCTGGTGGCGATGCTTGAACGTATTGCGCTCGCCGATGGAAATGTCGAACTGGTGCGGGAACAGGTTCAGCGCACGCAGCGCTTGCTGCAATCCGGCAAGGCCACCAACTACGACAGCGCGTTGATCGAGGCGGAATTGGCGCGGGCTTCGGCTGAACAGGAAGAAGCAAGGCAGCTGTATTTCGCCGCCTCGCAGACGCTGGGATTGTTGGTGGAAGATGAGGCGTCGGCGGCCGATCGGTTCATTTATCTCCCCTATGGATATTCCAGGTTGCTGGCCGCGGCCAACTTGCCCAGCAGGGAAGCCGCGCTCGCCAATGCGCTGCAACAGCGCCCCGATGTACACCTGCAGGCGCTGGCAAAGGATACGGCGCAGCTGACTCAATTCGCGGCCGGAAATCAGGCGCGACCGAACATCAACTTCAGCGCGGCCATGAATTTGATGCAGGATGGCAGCGTTTACGGCTATAAGTCCATGACGGATTCCGTGTCCCATCTGCTGGACCCGGACAGTCGTACCCAGGAATATGGCGTCAGTTACCGTTATCCATTGTTCAACCGGGCGGCACGGGCCCGGGTCACCGGCGCCACCGCCGGTGCCGAGGACACCGCACTGCAGGGGCAGCTGTTGCAGCTACGTGTACGACAGGAGATCGATATGGGCTTTGACCTCGTGCAACTGGCGGATAGCCGATTGAAATTTTCCCAGGAGATGGCGAACTTCAGCGAAACCGCTTTCGATCGCTTGCGTAAACGTCGGGACATCGGCGCGGACGTCAATGAGAATGAACTGCTGGAAACCCTGCGTAATCTGCATACGGCGCGCTCCGCGGTAGCGGCGGCGCGTATCGCCCGTAAACAGGCCGAGACGGGCTTGTATCAGGCTATGGGCATGTTGCAGCAGATGCATGTCAGTGATGCCGCCAGCAATGATTTTGAACGTATGCGGCTTGCGGCGCTGCAACACACTGGTCGCCTGTACTATTTTACGCCGCTGCTGCCGGTATTGGCCGGGAGTGCGTCACCATGATCAAGCATCCTGCGATAGGCGTTTTCGGTTATGGCGCGCAAGGTCAGGCACTGCTGCTGGTGGACACGCTGAACCGGGTGCAGCCCGGCAGCGCCCACTACTTCGATTTGGGATTGGAGGGAAACCAGTTATCGACATTGGGAAGCGACCTGCTGCGCTTTGACGGCATCGACCTGCGCAAGCTTAAATATGCCTATATCCACGGGCTCTGCTACCAATACCCGGTCGTGCCCCGCGCCGTCACCGCTGTTGATTGGAGTTTGTGGCAAAGCGGACACGTGCTGGATCAACAGAAATTCAGCTATATATTGAGCCTGGTGCAGGAGCTGCAGCGCCATGGCGTAGCTACCCTCAGTCCATTACGCGCGTTGCTCGGCAATTTCATGAAGTACGAACAATTGCAACAAATGCGCCGTCTGGGATGCGCGGTACCGCCCATGATCTGTACCAATGATCAGGAGCGGGCAACAGAGTTTTGCGCGCGCCATGAACTTACCGTTTGGCGGCCCGCCACCGGTCATGGCGCGTGGCAGAGTTTCGGCGCGCGCCAGCTTGCGCATTTGTGCGCGCCCGATAAGCCGCCGGTGATCGTCTGCGCCGTGAAACCCGGCGCCTACGTACGGAGTTATTATTTCGCGGGTAAGTCGCTGCTGAATCTGCAGTGCCGGGGACCTGGTTACCACCCGGTGGAAACGCTGGAAACGTTCTGGGAAGATCCGGAATTGGACACCCGGGAATGCGGGCGCTACTTGCATGAGAAGCTGGGACATGAATGGGTGAGTGTTGCATTGGTGCCGGAAGGCGCTACGCAGTGGATCTATGATATCGATGTGGACCCGATAGTGCTTGGATTGCCACCGGCCCACCGTGATTTTCTGCTGGAGACACTGGCACGGCATCTGCTCCAGCGACCGGATACCGACGCCTTGCCGACCAGGCCCGCCGGACCGCAACAACGCGCGACCTTGTTCTTGAGGCGCATGTTGACAGTGCTGTTCGACATGGAGCGGAGCAAACACCGACCGATGTCGTCGGACTAGAGGCACGTCCCCGGTTGTTGGTTCAGTGGCGGGTGGCCGGCGTCACCGCAGCGCTGGCTGCTTCCAGGGAACCGGTGTTGGCGAACGTGATCATGTATCTGGCGAGTTCGGTAAAGACGCGGCGCACATTTTCCGGCCCGATCCACATGATATAGGGACCGGGATTGCAGTCCAGATAAGAGTATCGGCCTTGCTCCGTGGCGATAATGTCCCAGGCGGCATAGCGCAGTCCCAAGCGGCGCGTGGCGTCGGTGATTTTACGCTGTTGTTCCTCGGGCATGGTAAAAAACTCGAAACCTTTGGTCTCCGTTCTCGAATCCACGTTGCCGTCATTGAGGATCTTCAAGGCCAGTACCACATGATCGCCGACGATGTGTACCCGTATGGTGTCACCCATGACGCGCTCCTGCATGATGACCGGGCACAGGGTAAATTCCTGCAAACGTTCCATATCCTGCGGGCTGATCACCCGGGTGGAACCCACGCCCAGCGCCGGCTTGACCACCACTTCAGCGTAGCTGTCGATAAATTTTGATGCCTGTGCGGGATCGTTCGTGCTTAATGACATGGGTGCATCAAACCCCCAGGCACGCAGTTTTTCATAGAGTTGAGACTTCGAGTCGTGATCGATATAAGCGCTGGTGAGCGGATTTATCACCAGCTTGCCTTGCGCGGCGAGATTGTCGAAGAAGGAAAACGTCACTGCCTGAAAGTGTTGTTCGCGCAAGAACGCGAGACGGAGTTCCGTGGCGTACATTTCATTGAGCATCGGCGGCAGCACCGGCAGGGTGTTGAGTGCGGTGCAGCGCACATGTATCGCCTGAATATCGTCGAACGTCACGCCATTCCAGCATAGACGGTCTTGTTCCATGGTGACGGTAGGCGCGGTGTCGCCACCAAGCTTGATATCAAACATCTGCGAACGAGCGCCCTGGTCCTCGAGGATCTCATGTAAAGCGCTGAGCTGGTTGCTGTCGTGATTGGCAAACAGTGCTATTTTCGGTCCCGCCATGGTGTAGCTCCGTAAAAAATATGTGATGGTAATAATATTACCCGGTAATCAAAGCCGCCGGCGGGTGTACAAGTTTGCTGACACCCCCTGTCATGGGGTTATCTTAATCAAGATGTGCGAGATTTGCCACCTGGCTGTAAGTGTCTTGAGTGTCGTGATAACGCGTCGCGGGCATCGATTCAATTTATGCTGTTGCTTGACATCTAATCGAGTGATTCCTGAGTATTTTCGGCTATCACCTTCCAGGGCGGAAATAATGTTGTAAATTGCGGAATATTTACGCGGAAAATAGCCTGTTTTCAGGACTACGCCTATTTTTTCGGGACGGTTGCGCCGCGTTGGCGCGCAATTTTAGATGTGCCCCGCACCGGTTTTTATTCGGAAGCCCGATTTTTAACGCGGGTGATTAGTATGTCCATGTAAGTTAAATGAAAGTTGTAATATGGAAAATAGTACTGGTGAGGACGCCAATATACCGGATCAAGGTGTGATTGATGTTATCCAGGCGAGAACCCTGGTGGTCAATGACCGGGATGACCAATCATACACAACTAAACCTTTACTAAAGGAGAAATATTATGGGATTAGAAAATCTGAAATCTGGTGGTGATGCAATGAATATTGCTGAAGCAGGATCAATGTCAGGTGGTGTAGATTCATCCGGTGTCGGCGCTGGAGTCGGTGCACTGGCAGGGATTGGTGCGGGTTTCGGTGGCGCAGCCGGGCTTTCCGGTGACGCCTTTACGCACCAAGAGCAGAACGCTGCCGGTGGCAACGTGGGCGACAACACCAGCATCGGTGACATCAATATCAATACCTGATGAATCCATACCGAAGGAAAAGCAATTTATGGAGCAGTATTTTCCAGGGATGGGTACATCTATAAGCAACTTCAATACAGAGGAGAAATGACATGCCTTTAAAATCTGGTGGTGATGCAGGAAACTTGGCAGCAGCTGGTTCACAAACGGGTAATGCCGATAGCGCGGGCGTTGGTGTCGGTACCGGTGTTCTGGGCAGCATGGGTATCGGTGCTGGTTTGTCAGAAGCCTTGACCGGTAATGCCTTTACCCAACAAAATCAGGAAGCCGTCGGTGGCGATGTCATGGACAACACCAAGCTCGGTGACATCAATATCAATACCTGATCATTGTGCAGTGGTTTCCAAGCAAGCCTTAATCGGTGCGATGTATACCACCACGGTGGCTTGGTCTGGGATTCCAGGCCAGGGTGGTGGGTACATTGCGCGGATTATATGGTTGGGAAAGTGGATACGTACGAATTAAAGATAGGGGCATATGAACGCCGGGCCTGTCAACGGCATTACAGTCGTAGGGATGCTTCTGAGATGAAACTATGAGTGAGTCTATGATCTCAGTTACTAACAGTTTAATGCAGGCTGCCGGTGCCACGGATATCGGAAGGCGCCGAAAAAACAATGAAGACAGTCTGTTACTGGATGAGGACCTTGGTTTGTTGATCGTCGCCGACGGCATGGGTGGACACGAGGCGGGTGAAGTGGCCAGCACCATGGCGGTCAGGAGTATTCGTGAATACTTGCAGACGACCGGCGGCGATACCGCCACCCGTGAGTTCTCGTTGGACCAGACTCAGCAGATAAACCGGGACGATACCGCGATGATGGAGGTCGGGCCCATGGGGCTTGACGCGGTGCTCAACGCGGTCATGGCGGCCAATCACCGCATCTTCGGCTGCAATCAGCAACGTAATTATCCGGAAGGCACGGGTATGGGCACCACCGTCGCCGGTCTGTTAATGCTCGAAAAATATCAAAAAGCCGCGGTATTCCATGTCGGTGATTGTCGTATTTACCGCTATCGTACCGGTGCTCTGACCCAGCTGACGCGCGATCACACACTGTACCAGGAATGGCAGGAACGCGGCGGTAGTGGTAACCCACCCAAAAAAAATATCATATTACGGGCCTTGGGTCCGCGGGGTTCAGTGAAACCTGATGTCGCCATGATTTCCTTTGAACCGGGCGATAAAGTTCTCATTTGTTCCGATGGATTGACCGGCATGGTCAGTGATCGTCAGATCGAACAGGTGTTTCTGCATACCCAGGTGCATTCCCTGGAAACCACGGCGAAATGTCTGATTCAGCTCGCCAACGAGTTTGGCGGTACCGACAATATCACTGTCGTTATTGCGCAGTTCATCTAATCTCACCGGTTTGCAACGGTTGGCGCACGGGCAAGCCCGGTGCGGCGGTCGCGGCGCTGGTGCTGGCTGTTGCGGCCTATGCCATGCGTTCAGAAAGGTAATGGGCGCAGCCGTGACCGCGATTTTTGGTAGTGATTTCACGGGCATACAGTCTCCAGGGGGCGAATTTCTTGCGAGCGCTTTGTGTATCGAATTCACAACCTGCTAGAATGGCTTAAGACTGCGCAAAGGTAAGTTCTGCGGTCATGTCACAGGGGGACGGTTATCGCGAGACTGAAGTATTTCGCGCCATAACAAAGTCTTTTCCGGGGAACAGGGTGTAGACAGGTGTCACTTGGTAACAGACTGGATTAAACGCGCGCAAGCGGAATTGCGGCACTACAATATCGATGAGTTAAAGGACTCCGGTTTTCTCGCGGGTCGGGGCGAAAAATTTTTTCCGGTAATCGGCTATCCGCCGTTGACCATGTACCGGGACATGGATGAGACACCCTTGTTCAGCAATCTGGCCCAACGGCGTCGGGACCCGCTTTCCGCCTATCTTCACGTGCCATTTTGCCCCACCCGTTGTACTTACTGCCACTGGATCACCAAAACACGCAGCAAGAGCAGTGAAGTGGATATGTACATCGACTATCTTGAGCGGGAAATGGATTTATACCGCACCAAGATGGGTGTCGATGCCATTAAAGTGAAATCCGTGCTCTGGGGCGGGGGTACGCCAACTTATCCTGAACCGAAACAGCTCGAGCGTTTGCTGAGTGCTTTTCACCGACACTTTGATCTCAGTGAATGCACGCAATTTTCCGTGGAAGCGGAACCCACGACTCTGTTGGGCGAGGATGGCTTGGCTCGGTTGCGCGTCATGAAAGATTATGGCGTGGATCGCATCAGTCTGGGGGTACAGTCACTCGATGATCAGGTGTTGCGCACCATGGCACGCGCTCACGATCACCGACAAACCCTGGAGTCGATCGCCAATATGCGCGCCACGGGCTTCGACAATATCTTTATCGACCTGATCTACGGTTACCCGGGCCAGACGATTGAACAATTAACCGCGGAAATGCTGGCGGCCGTCACCCTGGATGTGGATGGCTATCAATTATATCGGCTGCGCATCAAACAGCACGGTGACCGACCGGGCAAAATCGTCGATCAGTTTCAACGGCAACCCGACCGGTTTGTGCAGGCGGATGCGGTGTTTTTGATGAAATATCTGGGTATCCTGATTTCCGAGGAGCACGGCTACCATGAATATCAACGCCGCGTTTTTGCCAGAAAACCGCATATGATTTCACATTATTTACGGGACTGGTGTTGTGGGTTGCATGACGTGGTCGGCGTTGGCGTATCGTCCTGGTCCAATCTGGGCGGGGTATTTACCCAGAATATCGGTGAGCATGATCTGAGCAAGTATTACAGTTATATCGACGCCGGCAAAGTGTCGGTCAATCGCGGCAAGGTACGGGACGCGGACGACGAGTTGCGGCGCAGTTTTATCCTGCCCCTGAAGAATTCTTTTGTGGATAAAGCGCGCTTTCGCGCACGCACCGGGAAGGATGCCGGCGCGGTTTTTGCCGCAGAATTGGCCTGGTTCAAGGATAACGGCATGATCGTGGAGGATGACCGTCGATTTCAATTGAGCGCCAAAGGCGGTTTTTTCGCCGATGAGGTAGCTACGCAATTTTTCAACAAACAGTACATGCCGTTCGCGGAAGTACCCAGAGTGGCGGATTGGGTTGCCGATACCGCATAGTATCCTTGCCATAACCGTCCGGATACAATAGCGTGACTCCTGTAATTTCTGGTCTGATGTAGATGAAACGAAACATCACCACAATTCTTCTGGTGAGCTCACGACCGGAAGATCTCGCGTACCTGACCAGCACGCTTGCCGGTTTCGTGCCTGGGAAGTTTTGCCTGTACAGCGAATTGGATATCGATTCCGCCGTTCGTTTTATGGGTCATACGCCGGTGGATGTAATCATTTTCGACATCAGCCTGTCCCATTATCAAGCGGCCTTCGGCCGGATCAAGGACGTACGTTCCGATCTGCCGATCATTGTCCTGAGCGGCAAGGACGATCTGGCATTGGCGGCCGCAGCCATGCACATGGGAGCGCAAGACTACCTGGTGCGTGGCAAGGATGATAGTAACACCGTGCAACGCTCCATTCATTACGCGATGGAGCGTGAACATTTCGAGGAGGCTCTGCGACGCGCCTATGATGAGTTGGAACTCAAAATAGAGGAAAGGACCCGGTCGCTGAAAGAGCTTAATACCATGCTGCGTCTGGAGATCGCGGAACATATGCGCACCGCTCAGGAACTGCGCATGGAACATGAATTCAGTCGGGCGATACTGGATACCATTGATGCGTTGATTATCGTGTTGGATGCTCACGGTAATATCAAGAAGGTAAACAGGGTATTCGAATCCCGCACCGGCTATCATGGTCAGGAGGTCATCGGGCGCTCGATCGGTGAAATGTCCGCTGGTTTGGACAGTGAGGAGTTTGGCCAGGATTTTTTTCACCGGATACTGCATACCGATGACGCCAGTCAGTACGAGAATGTTTTGTTGGCAAAGGACGGTGCGCGTTATACATTGAAATGGTCCAGCACTTCCCTGTTCGATACCCGCGGCGCGGTTGAGTATGTAATTCTCACCGGCATGGACATCACCGAGCAGCGGCAAATGGAAATTCTGGACCGGCGTCGCCTGCAGAATCTGGCACATGCCAGCCGCTTGTCCACCATGGGGGAAATGGCCACGGAGATCGCCCACGAATTGAATCAGCCGCTGGCGGCAATTGCCAGTTACAGCGACAGCTGTTTGCGTCTGCTGGAAGACACGGCTGTTGACATCGGTGACGTGCGGGATGCGTTGCGGGAGATTGAACGGCAGGCCTTGCGCAGCGGGCAGATAATCAAACATATTCGATCTTTTACCAAGAAAGATTCGTTGAGTATTGAATTGGTGAATCTCAGTAAGCTGGTACGTGGGATTGTCGATCTGATACGTGTGGAAGTACGGTCGCATGATGTCAGATTGCGCCTTGATCTCCAGGGGCACTTGCCAATGGTGCGCGTGAATGTAATATTGATCGAGCAGGTGTTGTTGAATCTGACGCGCAACGCGATTGATGCCATGGAAGGTGTCATGGCGGAACAGCGTTTGTTGGAGATCTCTACCTATGCCGCTGACGGTTTCGTCCATGTCATGGTAGATGATTCCGGGCCGGGTGTGCCGCCGGGGGCGGATGTATTCGATGCTTTTTTTACTACCAAACCGGAGGGTATCGGCATGGGCCTGGCAATCAGTCAAAGTATCGTGCAGAGTTATGGTGGCCGGATCAGAGTCGAGGAAAATAGTGCGGGTGGGGCGCGTTTTAGCTTCGCACTACCCGAAGCGGAGGATAACTGATGCGAATTCGTAATGAACCGACGGTGTTTGTGGTGGATGACGATGAGGCTATTCGTGACGCCATTCGATTTTTGATGCGCACGGCCAAGCTCAATGTTGAGACTTATGAGAGCGCTGAAGCGTTTTTGGAGCAGTATCATTCGACTTGGCGCGGTTGTTTGATACTCGATGTGCGTATGCCGGGCATGGGCGGCATGGAATTGCATACGGAACTGCTCAAACGCAAGATAATTTTACCGGTGTTGATTATCACCGGCCATGGTGATGTGCCGATGGCGGTTCAGGCCATGAAATCCGGTGTCGCGGACTTTATCGAAAAACCATTTAAAAATGATGAGCTTTTGCAAAAGGTGAAGCTGTGTCTGGAGTTGGATGCCCAACAGCGTTTAGTGGAGGAACAGCACAGTGACGTGGATCATCGTCTCGCCAGTTTGACACCTCGAGAGCGCGAAGTAATGGAATTACTGGTGCAGGGAAAACGCAATAAGGTGATCGCGGCGCAATTGGGTATCAGTAGCCGCACCGTAGAGGCGCATCGCTCCAAAATCATGGAGAAAATGAACGTGTCGTCGTTGTCGGAAGTGGTGCGCATCGCCATGGAAGGAGCGAAAAGCCTGTAGGGTGCGTATGACGCACCGTGGTTTTTTTGAACAAAGTCAGACTTTGCTCCGGCCACAAAAGCCGGTGCGTCATACGCACCCTACGCGGGTTTTTTTAACAGGACATCCTTAGCCTGATTAATCTTGGCGGCGAGGTAGTCGGTGCCGCCGCGGTCGGGATGCAGGCGTTGTATCAAGCGCTTATGGGCCGCGCTAATGTCGCTGTGCGTAGCATCGGCGGTCAGTCCCAGCAGCGACAGCGCCTCTTCCCGGTTCATGGCGCCACTGGCGCCGGCATGATGCGCGTCCTCGCGGTGTCCCGCGGCGCAGTACTGCTCCCAGGCCTCGACATGCTGCCGCTGTAAATAGGATTCCAGCAAGCGTACGGAATCTTGATCCCGGCTACCCTGGCAGGTGTGCAGCAGGTCGAGCAGGCATGCGAAATCCATGTCTTGCAGGTTGCGGCCGGCATATGCGCCGGTGAGCACGCTACCAGTGATCGCGCCGCTGTGATGATCCAGTTCCATGCTTAGAAAGCGGGTTGCAATGCGGGAAACGCCCGTGTCTCCGGTGTGGCCGTCCTTCGGGCGCGCCCCCTGTTGCCGATTCTGAAAGCTTTTAAAGAACTTGATGGTTTTCCAGGCCGTTGCCAGTCGGTGCATGAAGGGCAGGGCGCCACCAATGACGGCGAACAGCCAGGGCGCGCGTCCGGTCAACACCGCCAGGATCAATAGCGCGCCGACGACAAACAGGCCCACCTTTTTTACCATATTGACCACTTTATGCGGTGGCGTGCGGATGAACCACTGTGCCAGGATCAGCAGCGCAATGCCTATTGCCCCCAGGATAATGAGCGTGCGCATGGCGGTTATTCGAGGTGCCGGGTGAGTTGCCGCACGGCCATCGACTTGTCCGTGCTGTAAGCGCGCAGCGCTTTCCTGCCGCCGACCGCATACACCGCAACGGCTGCCAACAGATCCCGCAGTTGGCGGGCGCTGGCGCTGTCGAAGGGGCAGCAGGCGCCCCGCGTCAAGGTGGCGATGTGCTCGAAGGCCATCCGTGCCACGGCATCGGCGCCTTCATGAAAAATAAACACGGGAACATTGAGTATGCCCAGTTGACCAGCCAGCTGCGCCAGATGCTCCATGTTTTCTTCCATGCAATCACCCACGAATACCACGGCTTGCACCGGCGCGCGCTTGGTTTCATCGATGGCATGCTGCAAAATCTTGGCGATTTGTGTGGTCCCGGCCAGACAGCTTACCCGGGTCATGTGGGGCAGCAATTGGCGACTGTCGGTACACCAGGGCGAAGGCTTAAATTCCCCATAACCGCGGTAGTACACCAATTGGATTTGCAGGTTTCCCAGGGTTTGGGTTTCCAGAAACATATCCCCCTGGATGGCGCAGGCCCGGTCCCAGGTAGGTTCCCGGCTTGCCGTGGCATCCAGCGCAAAAATCAGCCGACCGTGTCCCGACGTGGCGGCCACGGGGGTAACGGCGACTTTCGCTAAAAAACTATCGACACTGGTCGAATTAGTATCAGTAAGGCCTTTATCGTCGGTTTTTGCCATGCCAGCGGTAACTTCGGACGGTTTCCCGCATTGTACTGAATTAATCCGGGAAAGGGTGCGATCCGCAGGCACGATCTTTGTGAAATCCGATATTTTTTTAGAGGCAAGTGCCGATAAAAGAATGATCTCCCGAGAGCGTTTCTGGGGAGCGCAGTCGTATGGGGAAATGTGGCTATAACCATAGATCAAAAAGTGAATATGCCCCGGGAAAAATCAGACAGTGACCAATACCGGTGCGATCGCTGTGGCTGCAGGAACGGGATCAGCAACTGGACAATCACCCTGGTGCATGTGATTGCCTTGTTACTGCCCCTGTTGTCCTGGTCCGCGCCGCCGACCGTGGAGGTGAAGGCTCTGCTGAATGATGCGTTACGCCTGGTCTACGCCGGCAAGGCGCAAGCGGCCTATGATTTACTGGCGCCCGATGAGGACCGTTACGCGGGAAACCGGGACTATGATTATTTGCTGGGCGTGGCGGCCCTGGACAGCGGAAATCCGGAAATCGCGGTGTTCGCGTTACAGCGGGCCCTGGCGGTGGATCCGATGTTTTCCGGTGCGCGCATGGATCTGGCGCGCGCTTATGTGCTCCTGGAGCAATATCGCCATGCCCAGGAGGAGTTCGACATTCTATTGCAGCAGAATCCGCCGGCCAAGACCGTCGCTTCCATACGCCGCTACCAGCAGGATATCGATCGCCTGCAGGCGCAAGCCAAGACCCGGTTGGGCGCCTACCTTGACAGCAGCGTGGGGTATGACAGCAATGCCAACAGCGCCACCGATGAGGACACGTTCCTCGGTTTCCGCTTGTTGGATACCAGCAAGCGTACCGCGTCTTCCTACACCGCGTTGCAGGGCGGGGGATCGTTGTTTGCGCCACTGGGCGCCACTACGCAGTTGTTTACCGCCATCAATATAAAACGGCGTGTCAATGGCCAGGCGGCATTTGTCAACAGCACGGTGTATGACGGCAATCTGGCGCTGCGCCAACGGGTTGGTATCCATGCCTTGCAATGGGGGCTCAGTGGTAATGCGGTGCAGGTCAACGGCGAACCCAACAGCCGATCGGCAGGCTCCGTGCTGGAATGGACGCATCAACTAACGCCGAGTTATCAATTGGGAGTGAGCGGCCGTTACGCGCAGTTGCGCTACCCGAAGGAGCTGCGCATCAAGGACGTGGATCAGGCGCTTTGGAGCATGAAGTTGTCCCGCGCTGTGGCCCGGCCGTTATATTCTGAAGTCGGTTTGCTGCTCAGTACCGGACGGGATTTTCGGACGGACCTTGTCTCTCGCTATGAAAAAACGTTCTCCGGCATTCGTCTGTTCAGCCAGCTTCCCCTTACCAGCACCCTGATGCTGGGTACGGCACTGGGTTATGCCGACAGTGACTATCAAGGTCTTTTTTTTGGTTTGCCGCGCGCTGATCGACAACAAGATGCGGTACTGGAATTGCGCTGGCTGGTTGCCCGCGGGTGGTCGGTTAAACTGCTGGTTCTGTACACGAAAAACAATTCCGATATCAATATCTATGAATACGATAAGACCGATGTCGGCTTGGGATTACGCTGGAATTTCCTTAACTAATCAATTCGTTATGCCGTAACGGGTAAGATTATTACAATATGTAAATCGCGAAATCTTATATCAGACCTCGACTGTATCACAGTTTACTTGCTGCCTCCTCTGCAAAATAATCATTAAGTTAAAAGCAGAATTCGCGAGGCCGATGATCATGCTTGGACCGGAGCTAAAAATCATGAATGCATACGAAAGAATGGCAGGCGCACGCCTGCTCTTGTTGTTGACGTTGTTGCTCCTGCCGATGGCGGTTTTCGCGGATGGCGTGGGCAAAGCGATCTTTGTCATTGGCGATGTCACCCTGATCTCCGCGGACGGTAAATCCGTACCCTTGAAGAAGGGCCATATCCTGAATCCCGGCGACCGTATCGATACCTCCAGTAAGGGCCAGGTGCAGATCCGCATGGTGGACGGCGCGTTCATCGGTATTCGCCCCAACAGTTCCTTTGAGGTGACCAATTACCAGTTGGATGAAACCAATCCGGAAAACCAGAAGAGCGAATTTAATCTTTTGAAAGGCGGCTTCCGCGCCATCACCGGCAAGATCGGCAAAACCAACAAGAAAGCCTATAAGGTCGTAACACCGGTGGCTACCATCGGTATTCGCGGTACCGATTACGTGGCGATGTGGTGCGCCGATGATTGTGACGCGCGTCATCCCGGCAAGGAAAAGCAGTTGGTCAAGAACGGTCTTTACGTCGGTGTGTTGAGCGGCGGCGTGCATGTGCAGAATCGCAAGACCAGTATCGACATCGACCGCAACCAATACACCTTTGTCGCCGGCGCGGAAGAAAAACCGGTACGCCTGAAGACACCGCCCGCATTCTTGATGTTTGAAACGGTTCCGGCGCTGGATGATGATAATCAGGCGCGCAATAAAGGTGACCGGGGTCGCCGTGGACACCATGATGACGGCCGCGATGAGGGCGAAGAGCATGCCGCGGAGCAGGGCCTGGCCCATGGCCACGGTCATGACAATACCGATGTGGTGAGCGATCCACTGCCCACGTTCAATACCGCACCGCTGGCCGAATACCGCGCCTTTGGGTTTGTCTTTGGTGGCATGCTGGCAGCGGACCAGGCGCATGCCGTGACGGTGCTGGACGGGGTTGAAGTGCGCGGTTTCGCAGCGACCTCGGCGGCGGGACCGCAAATCGTTTATGACGCCAATAGCGCGCAAACTTTGGATCTTGGGTATGACGCGGTAACCGGTCTGTCCTGGGGTCGTTGGGCCAATGGCAGCATTGCCATGGTGAATCTGGTGGATGGCTCCGTGTCCTATCTGGATCTGGGCAGCGACAGCGTGCACTGGATCAGCGGGCCGGTGGAAGCCGCCGCCGTGACCTTGCCGACCACCGGTACGGCCAACTATACCCTGATCGGCAATACCAGCCCTACCGATAATCTGGGACACACCGGCGTGCTTGGCAGCGCCAGCTTGAGCGCCGATTTTACCAATCAAACCGTGGATGCCCAGGTCAACGTCGGCATCAATAATCAGGTATGGAACGGCAGCGCCACCGGCATGGCCATCGGTAACGGCGCCACCTTCGGCGGCGCCATGGATGTGCAAACCCAGAATGTTGCCACCGGCGCCGGCAGCGGCGGTCAGGGCGCCATGGTGGGTACCTTTGTCGGTCCGGCCACGGCCAGCGGCGCGCCCGCGGGCGCCGGCACCGCCTATAGCATGACGGCCACGCCCGATGGCGTCGCCACCACAGTAACCGGTGTTGCCGCGTACGAAGCGCAACAATAAGTGAAGTAGCAGTTATAAGGTGACAACCATGAATGCGTTTACACCAAAATTAGTGACGACGATCCTGGCGTGTACCGCGCTGTTGAGCGGGTGCTTCGATTTTCAGGTGGTGGAACCGGACACGGTAAAAGTTTCCGGTAAGGTCACCAAGGGGCCGATGGTCAATGCCCAGGTGAATCTGTACGCGATGGATACCACCGGTATCAAAACCGGCAGTGCCGTGGCGACCGCCACCACCGACGCCAATGGCGCCTGGTCGGTGACGGTACCCGCCGGCAGCGGCATGTTGCTGTTGGAAGCTTCCGGCGGCAGTTACGTGGATGAATCGGACCCGGAGCCGGATAATGCCAAGAAGCGCAGCATTGTGCTTGCGGCCGGTGAAGTCCTGGAAGGCATTCTCGCCGCCGATGGCACCAGTGCCGCGGTCACCGTGGTGTCCCATGCGCTGGTGCGTCAGGCGCGCGAGGAATCCGTGGTCAGTGATTTTGCCACGGCTCTGGCGTTGGTAAAAACCCGGGCGGCCACGGCTTATGGTTTCGACCCGCTGGTGACACAGCCTGCCAGTCCCTTGGCCCCGGCATCGACCAGCACCACGGCGGAGAAAAACTATGCCCTGGTATTGGGCGGTCTGGCGCACACCATGAATGATGCGGCGGTGCAACTGGGCAAAGCCATGGTGGACTATCAAGTCATCGACCTCTTGGCGCAGGATCTCTCCGATTGCGCCATTGACGGTAAGCACCAGGGCGTGGCCATGACCCTGGATGTGGCCGGCGTCAGCAAGACCTTTCCCGTGGATCTGGATTGGAATGCTAACATCCGCCGCTTCCTGAATAACAATTTCAAGGCATATCCGACAGGCTGGACCGTCCCCTCGGTGACTGTCAGCGCCCTGTGCCAGGCGGCCCCGGTGGCCGGTGCGGACAGCGCCGGTGTCAGTCAGGGCGGCAGTATCACCATCGATGTACTGACCAATGACAGCGATCCCGAGGGTGGCGCGCTGACTGTGGTCGCGGTGGCTACCGATGGCACCACGGGCAGCGTGGTGCTCAACGGTGACAACACTATTACCTACACCGCCGGCAGCAGCTTCGTCGGCGCCGATACCTTTACCTATACCGTAAGAGACGTCATGAACACCGAAACCACGGCTACCGTTAGCGTGCAGGTGTACAGCTACGCCGTGGATACGGACGGTGACGGTTACTCCGACGCCCATGAAATCATGGCCGGTACCGATCCCAATGATGCCCTGTCCAAACCCGCCGGTACCCTGGTGGCCGGTGGCACCATGACGACCTCGGGTGTCTGGAACCTGGCGGGTTCGCCGTACCAGGTGCAAAGCACATTGATGGTCAGCGGCGCCAGCCTGGTGATCGAAACCGGCGTGGTGGTTAAGTTCGCCGCCGGCACCGGGTTAACGGTAGCCAGTGGCAGTACCCTCGATATCAAGGGCGATGCCGCCACCGGCAAGCAGGTGATTTTCACCTCCTTGCAGGATGACAGTGTACTGGGTGATACCAACGGTGACGGCACTGCGACCTCTGCAACGCCAGGCGATTGGACCGGTGTATTGTTCGATGCCGGTTCCAGCAGTAACGTGTTCACTTACCTGGATATTCATTATGCCGCTCTGGCGCTCAAAGTCTTCAATACCAGCGTCGGCACCACCGTGACCGGGTTGAGCACCTTTAACTCCAGTGCCGAAGGTCTGTGGGTGCAGGCGAGTTTCGGCGCCAATATCGCTTCACCGGTGTTCCAGGACGTGGTGGTCAATACCTCCACCGGTTCCAACGGTATTAATATCTCCGCCGGCACCGGCGCCACGGTGGCCCCGGTGTTCACCGGTGCCAATGATATTTCGGGTATCCAGACGAACAGCGCCGCGATTCAAGTGTTCGGTTCCGCCAGTCCGACGATCAGTGGTTTTACCACCCATGACGGCAGCTACGGCTTGCAGGTGGCCGGACTGGGTAACGGTACCTACAGCGAGAATGTGTTCAGTGGCGCCTATAACTCAGGGGTGCTGCTCAACACCACGGGCGTGGTGCATCTGCGTAAGAACCTGATTCTCAATAACGGAATCATCACAGGCGTCGGCGGTGGTGTTGAAATCCAGGCGTTGGGTGACCTCTCGACGATCAACCACAACGTGATCCGCGGCAACACGGCCTCGGACGGTGGCGGCATCTACGTGGGTGCCGGGATCGCCGCGGCCAATAAAATCAGTATCGGCAACAACCTGATCCTGCAAAATATTGCCAAATTCACGGGGGGTGGTGTCAGTGTTTTCTGGGTACCATCAGCGGCCGGCAATAACTGGTTCAGCTACAACACGATTACCGAGAATACCGTCAATACTGCAAGCAAAGGTGGCGGGCTCTACGTCGGGGGCTCCGCCTTGGTGGGTCTGGGCGGGAATATCATCAGTGGTAACGTCAGTGATCAGGTGGTCAGTTTGGGTACTGTGAGCAGCGCTTACAACCTCACCAGCAATGGCAGCCTTACTGATCCCACCGACCTTACTGAAGCTTCGGGTAGCTTTGTCCAGAATTGGTACCTGAACAACACTTCCGCGGCAGTGAATGGTGATCTCAGTGCCTCCGGTTTCGCCGGTCCCTTGCTGGAATTTGCCACCCTGACAACCCAGGTGGGTGGTGCCGTGGACGGCAGCAGTGCCGACAAGCCCGATATCGGCTACCACCACTTTGCCGCCGCGCCCAATGCCGCGAACGCTACCAATAGCAGCCTGAGTGCCACCAGCATCACAGCCGTCGCCTCGACGCCTTACACCGTCATCCTGACGCCCAAAGACGTTTCGGGTAACACGCTGGGTGCGGCCCTGGATGTGGACGTGGCCGTCAGCGGCACCGGCACTGGTACCTTGGGGACAATCGTCGATTACGGTGATGGTCGCTACGGAATTTCCTACACCACCGGTACCGGCACCGGTAACAAGGTGCTGAGCATCACCGTTAACAGTACCGCCTTAACCGGGAAGTCCGTCACAATAATTTGGTAACCCCAAGAAACTAATAAAAAAATTCTCCCCTAGGAAATGCCGGCCAATAGCCGGCATTTTTTTTGGTTTTCAAGGGTTTATGAAATCTTTGTGATGCCGTTAATACTTTCATGCCGAATTGGACCATTCCCGTATATAACGTCTTGAAAATGCGTGCGCAAAAGATCGCGCGCATGGTGCTGAGCATTGTCATCATGACGCTGTTTCTACTGCACGTGGCGGGCAATATCGAACTGCCGTTCATGGAGCAGTTGGAGAACTCGATCTATGATATGCGCCTGCGCCTCACCATGCCCAGCGGGATTGATCCCCGGGTGGTGATCGTCGATATCGACGAGGAGAGCCTGGTGATGGAAGGGCGCTGGCCCTGGGGTCGGGACAAGGTCGCGGCCCTGGTGGATAAACTGTTCGACAATTATGACATCAGTGTGCTGGGCTTCGACATCCTGTTCGCCGAGGAAGACAACAGCTCCGGCATCGACGTCCTGGAAAAGTTTTCCAACGACCTGCTGCGCGACGATATCCGGTTTCAAACCGCCTATCAACGTTATAAACCGTTTCTGCACCGGGACATGATTTTTGCCCGCGCACTGGAGCATCGTGCCGTGGTGTTGGGATATTACTTCAAGGGCATCGAGCATATCGGTATGGGCATCAACCGCGGACTGTTGCCGCCACCGGTGGCGACGGTTCAAGGGTCGGATCTGGAGAAAGTGCCGTTTTCCAATGCCGTGGGTTATGGCGCCACACTGAGCTTGTTGCAGAAAAACGCCTACGGCTCCGGGTTCATCGATAAACCCCTGGTCGACGACGACGGTGTGATCCGGCGCGTGTTGATGGTGCAGGAATTCAACAATAAGCTGTATGAATCATTCGCGTTATCCATTGTGCGGGCGTTATTGGGTAATCCGCAGATTGATTTCCATGTGGCCGAGGGCTACGAAAGCGCGGCCGTGAACAAGGGACTGGAATGGTTGCAGGTTGAAGGTTTTACTATTCCGGTGGACGAGACCGGCTCCGTGCTCGTGCCGTACCGCGGGCGTTTCGGCAGTTTCCCCTATGTTTCGGCGACCGATGTGCTCAACGGCAATGCCGATAAAAAAACCCTGGAAGGCGCCATTGTCCTGGTGGGAACATCCGCGGCGGGCCTGCTGGATCTGCGCGCCACGCCCGTGCAAAACGTTTATCCGGGGGTGGAGATCCACGCCAACGTGATCGCCGGTATTCTGGACGGCAGCATCAAACAGCGTCCGGCCTATGTACAGGGCGTAGCATTCATCGCCATCATCGTCATTGCGCTGATGCTGTCCGCAACCTTGTCGCGGCTGCCACCACTGTGGACGATCCCGGTGACGCTGGGCATTATTCTAATTCTGGTGGGCGTGAATATCCATTTCTGGAACCGTAATGTCGTGCTGCCACTGGCGACACCGATCCTGTTCGTGGTGGTTTATTTCGTCAATCATGTATCGTTCGGATTTTTTGTCGAGCAGAAGGATAAACGGCGCCTGGCGGCGTTCTTCCGTTTTTACGTGCCACCGGAGCTGGTACGCGAAATGGTGGATCGTCAGGAGGATTTCGATCTGGAAGGGGAAAGCCGCGAAATGACGGTAATGTTCTGCGATATTCGCGGCTTTACCTCGATTTCCGAGACCATGCCGCCGAAGCAACTATCGCGCATGATCAACGCGTATCTGACCCACATGACGGAAATAATTCACCATCATCGCGGCACTATCGATAAATTCATTGGCGACGCGATCATGTCCTTCTGGGGCGCGCCGCTGCCGGATCTGGATCACCCGCGCAATGCCGTGACCAGCGCGCTGGAGATGCTCACCAGGCTGCCGGACATGAACGCATATTTCGCGAAAATGGGGTGGCCGGAGATTCGCATCGGCATTGGTCTCAACAGCGGTATGATGAACGTCGGCAATATGGGATCCGAATATCGCATGTCCTATACCGTATTGGGCGACGCGGTAAACATCGCCTCACGCCTGGAGCGCTTGACCAAGGAGTACGGGGTGCCGATTATCGTCAGCCAGGCCACGCGCGATGTCACCCTGGATTTTGTCTATCGGGATCTGGACCGAGTGCGCGTGATGGGTAAGGACGAGCCGGTGGGAATCTATGAACCGCTGGGACGGCGCGCCGAACTCGGCACCGCCACGTTGGAAGAGTTGCGCCAGTACCATGATGCCCTGGAGCTGTACCGCAAACAGCTCTGGATCGAAGCCGACGAAGCGTTTCACGATCTTTGCGCGCGCGATCCCGGCAATCGTCTCTATCAAGTATATCTGGAGCGGGTGCGACACTTCGTGGCGCAAGCCCCGCACGAGGACTGGGACACGGTCTTTACCCATACCTCGAAGTAACGCCGGCCGGTTCGGGCGTGACGCGCGGGTCTAACCGGCCCGGTGATCCTTGCGCAGCGCCGACAGGATACCACCAAGCCAGGATTTGAGATTGCCCTGCTTCTGTTGCTCCTCCAGGTGAAATGGATTGTGCAGGCCAAATTCGCCATCCGGACCGGTGATGAACTGGGTAATGTCAGGCAAATCTTCTTCGCGGAAATCCCCCGGTGAATCGAACGGTTCATAATGCAGGTCGAAGGTGTCGTCATCGATACCCGCTAATGCCAGTGCTTCGTTGTCACTGAGCAGGTCACCGGCGGTTTTGCGTTTTTTGCCGGCGGGCGGCACATCAAAGCGCGTATCGTCGAATGAGAATTCTTGCTCGGCTTTGATGTGCGCCGGTGGTGCCGGGGATTTCTTTGGCGATCGGTCATCGGCGGGAAGCTTGCGCAGAATTTCCCGTACTTGTTTTTGATCCGTATCCCACTGCGGGGCGACTTGACCAGGTGCCGCATGAGCGCTAGCGGCGTTTGCCATCGATACGGAGGTGCCCTGTGGTGCTGCGGCCGCCGGATTTTTTTTCTGGCGCCGGGCGACAGCGTGCTGGTCGAAGGCCGCGCGCAGTTGTTTGGTGACATTGACGCTCCAGTTCTTGCTGGTGGCGCCGCCCATGGTCATTTCCGAGCTGTTGCAGAGCACGAATGGCACCGAACGCTGGCCGGTCATTTTCTTGAAGCAGGGCAATTCTTCCGCGCCCAGGTTATGGCGATCAATCAAGATGATATCGGAGCCGCCGAGAATCCGGCCGGGATCGAAACCCGGACCGAACACATGGTGCGTAACGCGCGGGAAATTGGCCAGTAACTTCGCCATGGCCATGCTGCGTGTCCTGGATTTGCTGATGATGCCCAGCGTGACACCGGATTTTTTCAGGTTGGCGTTGGTAGCGGGAACACGTGTTTCCGCCACAACCGCGGCCTGCGGCGCTTTCTTCGTCGGGATGCGCACCGGACCGGTGGTCGCGGTGTCATCGGTAGCTGTTTTGGTGGTGCTGGCGCGCTGGCTTTGTTTGGGCTTGGGCTTCTGCTGTTGCCGTTTCTTGGTCACCGCGTCGCGCAGTTTTTTCATCAAATTGGTAGACAGTGTCGCCGCTTCGGGGCTGGAGACCTCCGGGAACGACATGCCGTCACTGATGAGCACCGGCACTGGTGAATCACTGTTTAATTCGTCCAATGCGTCCAGAGCGGAATCATCCGCACTGTCCAGATCCACCAGCAATACATCGGGTGGATTGATTTTTGGCGCAATGAAACCCTTGATATCACCGGTGCAAACAATCGACGCGCCCTGGGCTTTCAGCAGAGTGCGTAAATGGTTTCGATTGAACGACGATGTACTTAGTATCCCGACCCTAATGTCTAACCCATTCATACTGGTACAGATCCTTAAATATGTATAAACCATATTCCTTTTTTGTTATTTGCGTAGACTACCATAAACAGGACAGTGGATAGAAGCGGATCAAAAATTAAGTGAATAAGAATTTTCTTATATTGCCGAGAATTTACATGCTGGAAATTGAGGATAGCATCATCTGGTGAGGGTGCGGGGAGGGGCATGGGGAGGGTGAGGGGGAATGTGAAGGTGAAGGGGTGCATTAAACGATAGAAATATTCTGGAAAAAGGCTGACAAGCGTTCTTTACTCAGACTAACCCGGCGTAGGGTGCGTATTACGCACCGTTTCTGTTTTTTTGAAAGTGGCGACTCCGATCAAGGTTTATATCAAGAACCGGTGAGGAATACGCACCGCTTTTGCGTTTTTCAAGGTGCCAACTCCGCTTGAGTTCTTGATCAAGAACCGGTGCGTAAGACGTACCCTACTGGGGTTCCTGAATTTTTTCAGCGATTTTGCGCAACTTCTCATCACGTATCCGGTTCTGCTCCAGCAATGCTTTGATGCGTTCCTCGGTGCTGGCCAGACGGTCCGCTAATTCCTTGTTCTCCGCGGCGAATTTGTTGACTTCCTGCAGTGCAGTTTCCAATTCCGCTTTGGTTTTTGTTTTTGGTTTGGCGGGTGCCGTTACCGGTGCCTGGGCGCTGCGCCATTGGGCGGTGTGCTGGGCGATTTTTTCCTTGGCCACGGCGGCATCCACATGAGAAATGTCTCTGCCATTGGGGATGGTCAGCATCGCGCCTTTTTTAAGACCGTTGATATTGTTGTTGTCGAAGGCCTCGGGATTGGTGAGAAAGATGGCATACAGCAATTGGTAAAAATCGACCGTCTTGTCGATTTGCACCTCCTTGGTGATTTGCGCCAGGGTTTGTCCGCTACGGGTTGGGCCGTACTGGCGACGCTGAGCAGGCTTTTCAGTGGAGCGATCTTTCGTGGCCGCGGCGGCGGGCGCTGGGGCTGACGGTTGCTTGTCGGCCGCAGAGTTTTCTGGGGTCACCGGCACCGGTGCTTGCGGTGCGGCAACCGGTTCGGCGGCGGGACTCACGTTTTCGGGTGGCGTCGGGCCATCGGCGGACACCGGCTTTGGCTCCCCGGCATTCTGCTTGGGGAGCGCTGGCGTGGGAGCAGATTGCCGATCCGGGGCGTCGACGGTGCTGGATTTTTGGCTGGTGGCTTCCGGTGGGCTTGACTGTGGTTGCGCTACGGCAGGTGACGGCGGCGTCGTCGCTGGTGGTGTGACATCGACGGTGGGTGCGGCGGTGTCGGTTGGTTCGACTTCTGAGGGGGTCTGTTGGGCAGCGGGGTCGTCACCTTGAGACGTGACGCTTTCCAATTTATGTGGTGATTCCAATGGTACCGGTAATGACAGGATGGGCGCCGGACCTGCTGGTACCGTGGTTGCGTTGCCACGGTCTTCATCATCGGTCCCGGCGCCGTTTCCCGGGATTGCCTCCCCGTTCGGTACCGGTTCCGCATGCTTAAGGATAATCATCGGTTGCACATAAGTGTCGATGATTGTCGGTCCTCCGACATCACCGGTTGGCTCGGGTGTAGCACTTTCCGGTGCCACTGCAGTGTTTTCCTCGACGGGTGGCGTTGTTTTGGGTGTCGCCTCTACTGTTTCGGCGGCAGGTGCCGGCGTCACTGCCGTGGCATCGTGGGGGCTGGTGACCGGCACGGTCATACCAGCGTGTTGTGTGGTTTCCTGGGCAATGACCGGGGTTTGAGAAATTTCACCCGCCGGCTCTGCGCACGCACTTCGCGGCAGGGTGACGGGAACGCTTATCCATATTCCAAGCCATAGCCATATTAGTGTTCTGGATTTTCGGTTGTGTCTCACAGTATTCATTGGAGGTTAGGCATAACTTCTTAGATGTCAGCGGATTTTTCCATGTCGTGTCTATCGACATAGTCGACTGGCCGGCATGAAACTTTATACCCGATTTTACAATGTCCGGGGCATTGATGGCGACCCGTATTTGGCGTGCGGGGCCGATATTGCCAAAAGTTGCCATGGTCTGTGATGGTGTTCTCAAAGCTTTTAGCCGCGAGGGACGTAACAAGCAAATAGCAAGGCGACCAGCGGGTCGCCCTCCGTTTTTTTATGCTTGTTACCTGGAATCGAAAACATGATAAATCCTTGCTCGGGACCCCTGCGTCTAACCATAGTATTGGGCGCGTTTATCGGTGTTATGGTCGGTGTTGGCGCCAATGCGTCCGATGCGCCGCCGGTGATCGTCGCGGTCGTCGATTCCGGTATTGATTACCACCATGAAGATCTTAAGGCAATAATGTGGGTCAACATCGCTGAACGTGATGGCATTGATTATGTTGACGATGATGGCAATGGTTGCGTGGATGATATCTATGGATGTGACGTGCGCTCGTTGGTGCGTTCCAATCTTGGTTATTATCCCGGTTTGGGCGGTCCGGATTACGAGAAAGACCGGTATATGCGTCCCGATGGCATAGGACATGGCACCCATGTGGCGGGTGTGATCGGCGCGCAACGGGGTAATGGCATTGGCATCGATGGATTGGCTGACAATGTGCGCCTGATGGCGGTAACCTTCATCAATCCCGGAAATTCCGCCTACATGGCGGACGCGGCGGTTGCCATTCGCTATGCCGTGGACAACGGCGCCAAGATCATCAACTGCAGTTTCGGGCAGCGTTACGTGGAGCCGGACGTATTTTACCAGTTGCAGGATGCGGTGACCTACGCGGATGCGCATGGTGTCTTGATTGTTACCGCAGCCGGTAATTTCGGGCATGATTTAGATGCCACGGACAGTTTCTTTCCCGCCAGTCTGCAACGCGACAATATGATCACCGTGGCCGCTCTCGACGCTGAGGGTGGGTTGTGGAAACACTCCAATTACGGTCTGCGCAGTGTCGATATCGCGGCCCCGGGTACCCATGTGAATTCCACGGTGCCCAAAGGCGATCTGTCATTGTTCCGTAAGCTCTACGATCCCAGTGGCTACATGATTTCCGAGGGCACATCCGTCGCCACTCCCCGGGTGACGGCTCTGGTAGCCAATTTAACTCAGCAGTATCCCAATGTCGGTCATTACCAGATTCGGCAGATGGTGCTGGACCAGGCGGTGAGTAATCCGGCGCTTGCCGGCAAAATTAAGCGCGGCGCCTCGATCGCGCATATTGTTGTCAGCGGTATCGGTGGGGTGACGCCTTGATGCCTTAGGCGCGACTCATTGTTTGCTTTACCAGATCGCAACTGGCCGCCAGATTATTAGTAATCAGTTCAAAGCCACGGCTGCGGCTCGCCGCCGCGATCACCACATCCAGACCATAACGGGAATGGCACAGCAAGTTCAACGCGTTACTGTAGAGACGGGCACCGCTTTCCGCGGTGGTTACCGGGCGTACTTGGGGGGCGGCGGCCGTGGGATCATAACGGACGAAGAACACCGCAGCCAACGGCACCGGCTCAAGCAGCGTCTTGCAGGGTAATTTTTCCGCAGGTACGTGCAGCGTGTGGGCGGTTTTGAGGGTGCCCGGGGGCAGGTCGTAGGGCGGCGGTGGCGGGGTCTTCAGGCACAGGGCATGGGGGTAACAAGCCACCATGTTGGTGCCGGGAATGATCGGCGCCAATTCATCACTCATGTAATTGAAGCCGTGGTGCAGGGCCGCCCAGGTGGTGGTGGATTTGCCGCTGCCCGAGGGTGCGGTAAACAGGCAACACCTACCCTGATATTCCAGGGCACCGCCGTGCAGGAACAGCAAGTCGGTACGTATCTTCTGCATTTCCACCGTGATGCTTTTCTCGAAAAAATACATCAGTTCATAGTCGTTTTCACAAACAATGGGTGCTTCCTGGTGCAGGCAAATATCAAAACTGCTTGCGCCTCGGGCGTGAATTTCATAATTCAGGTGTGGTGGCGACAGTTCCGGGTTGACGAAGGCGCTATAGCACCCGTGCAGCAGGTCGTAGGCGAAGCTGTTTGGGCAATGCGCCTGTATGTTGACGCCCAGGATGTTGAGCTGCAATGTCCGCATGCGGGAATCTTACTCGACGGCTTCGATCAGGTTAAGGGATAGCAACTGATCGAGGATATTTTGCACATCGGTACGCGCCAGCGCCGGTTCGACCGAGTAATGTTCCAAAATAACAGCTACCAATTGATCGGCGTCGGCGTCCCCGGTGCAGTGTTCCCACACCAGGGTAGCGGTGGCATTGAGTTGATGTATATTGTTGCCGGCAACATCCAGTAGCAGGGTTTCATCGTCGACGGTTTGAGCGGTGATATCGCTGCGTTTTCGGTATCGGGTCATGGCGCGCCGGTGCATTGGGTATGCCGACAACTATACGCCTCACCGCGCGCGAGGGTCAATGCGCGTCGAAAAAATCCCGAACGCCGCTAGGCAATGCCGTCCCCAGCCATTACTATTACGCAGGACTGACAAATTGCCGTTGCCGGTCATGATGATCCCAGGCGCCTGTTGTGCCATGCAACAGCTCGTCGGTTGTTGCCTCCAGAACCAAAGATCAAATTATGTCTCCTTTGCAAGATGCTGAACAGCAGGAATCACTGGCGCGCTGGTCGCTGCCGGAAATCGTACTGTTGCGGCAATTGGCCAGATTTCAGCTGGACGATGCCGCCGCGCAAACGGCCCGGGCGCTTCTGGCGCAGGGCGTGGACTGGGAGTTGTTTTACCGGGAAGCCGCGACCCATGGCGTCTCGGCTTTGGTGTTTCGCCAGTTGGCCGGCCCCTACCGTGAGTTGGTGCCGGCGCAATGGTTGGATCAATTCAAAAAATCGGTGCTGTCGACTACGCAGTTCAATCTGGGGATTTTGCGCGAACTGTTGGTCGTGCATGACGAGCTTGACCGGCTGGGGGTGCCGCATCTTTTCTTTAAAGGGTTGGTGATGGCGCAATCCCTGTATCAGGACCTGTCGGCGCGTCGCTGCGGTGACATCGATGTACTGGTGCAGCCACGGCATTTCCCGGAGGCCAAGGCCTATTTTATCCGTGAGGGTTTTGTGCAGACGTTGACGGATAAGCAGGAAATGGGCAGCTTGCAATCCGGATTATGGCACGAGCGCCGTAATGTAAATATAGATCTGCATTTCGGCGTACCGCCCTTGGAGATGGCGGTGCCGGTCGCGCCCCTGTTTCAGCGCTCGCGCCGTATCGTCATGGCGGGACGGGAAATTCCGGTGTTTGACGCTTGTGACATGATGGTGACGTATTGCGGTAACGCGGTTAAGGAATTCTGGAATCAACGCCTTTATCATTACGCCGATCTGCATGCCATGATAAGCACCCAAACCTGCGACTGGCAGCGGCTTTGGGAGAGCGCTAAGCAACTGGAAAGCCGGCGCGCAACCGTCCTGGCGCTGTCCATGCTCCACAAAATATATGACATATCGCTGCCGGAGATGCCGCGCTATCGGCTCAGCAAGGCGACGATGGAATTGGAGTCGCGCTTTTTCGCGGTAAAGCAGGAGAATCCCCTGGAAGGTCGCAACCGGTTATTGGTACTGCCCGATGCGAGGAGCTATCTGGCGTTGCTTATCGATAACCCAATGCGCCGTTTCCTGTACGGTAAGGGGAAGTTTCTGGTGCCCAATGACGCGGATTTTACCCTGCTGCGCTTGCCTGATAACTTACGCTTTCTCTATGTCGTGGTGCGACCGCTGCGCTTGCTGGTGAAGTTCATAGGGAAGTTCTTTCAGGGTTCGTCCTGAGTCCTTAATCCAATTTCTATCGGGAATACGTCTGCCGCTTAAGAATGAATTCATGCATCCGTGCCATGTTGATATCACTTCACTAAATAAGAATAGCGTTATGTTAAATAACAATTCCACCAATTCTTTAGTTTGTTGAAATTTCAAGGATTGGACATAATGAGCACTTTCCGTTAGTGGTGTATCATTTCTCTCAACTTACTTAAATAATAATCACCGACGCGGGGTACAGGGTGGGAATCCAGTCAGGAGATGGTAGGGCCGTGGCGGCTCGGGATTGGGGGGTCCGTGGCTGTTTGGGCCTGGCATTGCTGACGGCGGCATGGACTCCGCCTGCGACCGCGGGTCAAGACCTGGACACGGCGCTCTCCACGTTGCGTGCCAGTGGTGTCGGACCGGTGGAGATTTCACGCGTCCCGGCCACGGGATTCGCGGATTTTCTGCGTGTTTCTCCTGATCAGCCGATTCAGAATTTTGCGGTGTTTGTCGCTGCCGAGGACCGGGCACGGGCCTTTATCGCCACCAATCGCGATGCGTTTATCGACGCGGCAACGCCGTTGGAGCTGGCCATCACGCAATCACAAGGCCCGGACGAAGTCGGACAGACCCATGTCCGATTTGCGCAATCGATCAATGGTGTTCCGGTGCGTGGCGGAGAAATCAGTGTGCATCTCACCGACGCCGGTGTCACCGCGGTTAACTCACAGTTGGTGCCGGATCTCGCGACGTTGGACACCAACCCCCTGTTATTACCCGTGGATGCCGGCGCGATCGCCCAAACCCTGCTGTTAAAGGCCGTTGGGCCGCAGGATATGCAGTTCGCGGCGCCGGCACTTGAAGTGCTTGATCCCGGCGTGCTCTCCAGCCGTCCCGGGCGACCGCGTCTGGCCTGGTTTATCGAGGTCACGGGGCCTTCGGTATGGCAGCTGGTGTGGGTGGATGCCTTGAACGGTGAATTGCTGCTGAGTATCGATCAACTGACCGACGCCCGAAATCGGAATACCTATGATGCGAAAAATACCAATGTCATCGGTGCCATCGTGCGCAGTGAAAATATGCCGGCCACCGGCAATGCGGATGTAGATAATGCGCATGACTATGCCGGGGACTTCTATAACTATTTTTTTACCGAACACCAGCGTGACAGCTGGAATGGCAGTGGTGGCGATATTATCTCGGTAGCACGCCTGTGCGACCCCTCCTTCGGTTGTCCGATGCAGAATGCTTTCTGGAACGGCGCCCGGGTGGCTTATGGCGCCGGCTTCGCCCAGGATGATATCGTCGCGCATGAGCTGTCACACGGAGTGATCCAGGCAACCGCCAACCTGGTTTATCAGAACGAGTCCGGGGCATTAAACGAATCTTTCGCAGACGTTTTTGGTGAGACCATCGATTTAACCAATGGCAAGGGTAACGATACCGCGGCAAAACGCTGGCTGATGGGTGAGGACCTGTCGCTTGGCGGTGGTAACGGTATTCGCAGCCTGATGAACCCCAATGCCTTCAGTGATCCCGCGAAAGTCACGGATACAAGGTATTCTTGCGCCGCCGCAGACAATGGCGGGGTGCACACCAACAGCGGCGTCAATAATCATGGGTTTGCGCTGATGGTGGATGGCGGCTCCTTTAACGGTTATTCGATATCGGGTATCGGCTTGACCAAGGCAGGCAAGGTCGAGTACCGCGCCCTCAGCCGATACTTGACCGCCACCAGTAATTTTCGTGCAACCTACAATGCGCTGGTGCAGTCCTGCAGCGATCTGGTGGGTACCTACGCTATCACCGCGGACGATTGCGCCCAGGTAAAGAATGCGTTGTTATCCGTGGAAATGACCACCACCCCCTGCGGCACGGCGTCACCGCCGGCGAAACCCGGGCCGGCGCCGGCACCCACACCCAGCATCGGCACTACCTTATGTCCGAACAATGCCCAGTCCACCGTGGTGTTCCAGGATGACATGGAATCGACATCCTCCGGCAACTGGGTGAATACGGTGATTCGCAGCGTCAATCATTGGAACGGCGGCGCGGGTGTGCCCCCGATCTACTTTACAGACAACGTGGTGAGCGGGCTGAATTCCCTCAAAGCCACCGGCCGTCTGGGCGCCGGCGATTCTGTCGTCGCCATGACTGGTCAGGTGACCGTGCCGCAGAACGCCTATCTGCAATTCGCCAGCGATTTCAATTTTGAAACCGGATACGACGGCGGGGTTATCGAATACAGCACCAACAACGGTTCCAGCTGGCAGGATGCGGGCAGTCTCATCACCACGGGACGCAACTATACCGGTAGCATTGTTCCTGGTTCCGACAATCCGTTGGCCGGGCGTCTGGCATTTACCGGCAACAGTGGTGGTTATGTGATCAGTCGCCTTGACTTGGGTACACTGGCGGGCCGCAACGTGCTGTTTCGATTCCATGCTGCCACCGACGCTTTCGTGGCGTCACCGGGCTGGTATATCGATGATGTGAATTTGTATCAATGCGCCGCCAATACACCGCCGGTAGCCATCGCGCAGAACCTTACCACCGACGAAGATGTGGCGATCGGCGTGGTGCTCACCGGCAGCGATGCTGACGGTAATGCCTTGACCTTCCAGGTCAGTGCGCTGCCGGCGCACGGCGTGATCTCCGGCACCGCGCCGGATCTCACCTATCGACCGCAAGCGAACTACAACGGCGCCGACAGTTTTCAATTTCTGGCCAATGACGGCATCGTCGATAGCGCTCCGCAGACCATTACGGTACAGGTGACGCCGGTGAACGATCCGCCGATCGCCAACAACCGCAGTGTCACCCTGCTCGAAGATGTCGCGGCATCGGTTACGCTCACCGGCGTCGACGTGGACGGCGATGTGTTGAGTTTTCGGATTGTGACGCCACCGGCGCAGGGTACGCTCAGCGGTACCGCGCCTGACCTCAGTTACACGCCCAATGCGAATTACAACGGTACCGACAGTTTCACCTATGTCGTGAATGACGGCACTGTTGACAGTCCTCCCGCCACCGCGAGCTTGGCCATTACCGCGGTCAACGATGCGCCGGTGGCCACGCCTGAGAATCTCGCGACCACCAGTGGCAATGCGCTGACGCTGGTGCTGAACGGTAGCGATGTCGAAGGTTCGCCGCTCAGTTTCCGGGTGAGTGGCAATCCGAGCAACGGTACGCTCTCCGGAACTGCGCCGAACCTGACCTATACCCCGGCAGCCGCTTTCAGCGGTGCCGACAGTTTCAGTTTTGTTGTCAATGACGGCGTGCTGGACAGTGCGCCTGCCGTCATAAACATCACTGTCAGCGTTGGCGACCAGGCGCCCGTAGCCAACGGGGCAACGCTCACGGTAGCGGAAGATCAGAGCATAGCGATTACACTGACCGGACAGGATCCCGAGGGCGCCACACTGTCATACCGGCTGCAAGGCACGGCGGTAGCGAATGGTGTGTTGACGGGAACACCGCCGAATCTCAGCTATCAGCCCAAGGCAAATTTCAACGGCCAGGACCAGTTCAGTTTCGTGGTCAACGATGGCGCTCTGGACAGTGCGCCGGCGACTGTCGCGATAACCGTGACTCCGGTCAATGACGCGCCGGTGGCCGATGCCAGAACGCTGACCATTGCTGTGGATCAGGCGGCGAATATTACTCTGACCGGCAGTGATGTGGAGGGTTCACCGTTGACCTATGCTTTGGTCAGTCAACCCGCCAATGGCACAGTGACCGGTACGCCGCCCGCTGTCAGTTATACCCCCGTTGTTTCTTTTACCGGTATCGACACCTTCACGTTTAGCGTCAGCGATGGCGCCTTGACCAGTGCCGCGGCGACGGTGACGATCAATGTCATCGGTGGCAATGTACCGGTGGCCAATGCCCAGGATGTCAGCGTGCTGGAAGACGGTACCCTGGCGTTGACCCTGAGCGGCAGCGGCGGTGCCAGCCGTTTGAGCTTCCGGGTAACACAAGCACCGGTTAACGGCACCTTGACCGGCACCGCGCCGAATCTGAGTTACCAACCCAGAATTAATTTTAATGGCACCGACATCCTGCGATTCGTCAGCTCTGACGGCGTACTGGACAGTGTGCCCGCCACGGTGACGATAACGGTACAGGCGGTCAATGATGCGCCGGTTGCGCAGAGTATCAACCAGGGCGCGCGGGTCAACAGCCCGATCAGCATTCAGTTGATGGGCAGTGATGTGGACGGTGACGCCTTGAGTTATCGCGTTGCCGGCAATCCGGTGAATGGCGTCTTGGCCGGCACGCCGCCAGCGGTGACTTATACGCCGAATACCGATTTTTCGGGTAGCGACCAGTTTACTTATGTGGTCAATGATGGTGCGATCGACAGTGCCGTGGCAACCGTGACCATTACCGTGGCGCAGACCACGCCGCCGGTGGCGAACGGTCAGTCGGTGCGCACCAACGAGGACCAGAACGCAAACATCATGCTTACCGGCACTGATGCCGATGGCGACAGCCTGACCTTTAATGTGATCTCCGGACCCGCTCACGGCACCTTGACCGGCACACCGCCGGCCTTGAGTTATATGCCAGCTGCAAATTTCAATGGTACGGATCAGTTAATTTTTAACAGTAATGACGGTGTGCTCGACAGTGCTCCAGCCACGGTGAGTATTGAGGTGGTCGCGGTTAACGACGCGCCGGTGGCCAATGATATTGATCTCAGTGTCGCTCAGGATACACCGATCGCCGTGCCTTTCTCCGGTAGTGATCTGGAAGGCGATGTCCTGGCGTTCAAAGTGAACACCAGTCCCGGTCATGGTGCATTGATTTCCGGTGCTCAGGGCGTCAGTTACCGTCCGGCCGTCGGTTATGTCGGCAGCGACAGCTTCACCTACGTGGCGAATGATGGTAATCGCAACAGCAGTCCGGCGACGGTAACTATATTGGTTACCCCCGGCACCGGCTTGCCGCGGGAAACACCGCCTACCCAGTCGACTCCCGGCATCAGTGTCACGCCGATCAGCGGTTTAACCACCACTGAAGGCGGTGGCATCGCGACCTTCGACATCGTGCTCAACACGCAGCCACAGGCGGATGTCGTGATTAGAATGTCGTCGTCGGATACCACCGAAGGGCGTTTATTACGGGTGAGCGCGCTGTTTACGCCGGACAACTGGAATACGCCACAAACCATCGAAGTCATGGGCATGACGGATCGCCAGGATGACGGCGCGGTGGAATACCAGATCATTACCGAGCCGGCGCAAAGTGATGATGCCGATTATAACGGGTTGGACCCTGACGACGTCAGCGTCACCAATCTGGAGAGCGACAGCAGTCTGGTGCTGATATCTCCGATCACCGGGTTGACCACCACGGAATTCGGCAAAACAGCGAGCTTTGAAGTAACGCTGAGTCGCGCGCCCAGCGCGGGAGTGCTGTTGCGACTGCACAGCTCCGATGACAGCGAAGGCAAGATCGTGCCGGACACGATCAGCTTTTCCAATGTCAACTGGAACGAGGCGCAAGTGATTACCGTTGTGGGTCTGGATGACAGTGAGCTTGATGGTGATATCCGATTCAGCATTGTCACCGATCCGGTGGACAGCAAAGATCCTTTATTCAACGGTCTGGATCCGCCGGACATCAGTGTCGTTAATTCGGATAACGATCAGTTGGGTGGTGGCGGTGGCGGTGCTTTCGCACCGTTGCCACTGGTGGTGCTGCTGGCGCTGCGCTGGCTGCGCGGCGCGCGGCGCCGGTTCACGGGTATTACTGGTTGCTGACGATAAGTACGGTGATATCGTCGATATTAATGTAGGCGTCAAAGAAATCCCGGCCTTTCAGCCGCGCCAGTAACAGCGTGTGCGTGCCCACCTGTTTCACGATACCCGCCAGGTTCTCGCCTGAGGCAAGGTGAATTTCAGCTTGTTTGCCTTGTAAGGCGAGCAGCAATGTATTCAAGGTGTCGGTGTCTTGGAATGGGAGTTTTTCCGCATAGACGTTGCTCGATGCCGCCAATATCAGGACGCACATCGCAAGACCAAGACTTTTTTTATGGTGCATGTTTATATCCTCTGGTGATGAGGCCCCATGGATGGCGCCTGCTCACCCGTTATAGTATGGATACGGTTAGATTTGCAAGCTCCACGGATTACCGGTTCCATGCCGCTTCCGGAGACTACTTTTTCCTGGCAACAAAGATCGCGCGCTTGGGCGCGGGATGATTCTCAATCGTTCTGTTGCGATCGTCAGGGTGCAAGAAATCCGCCAGAGACTCAAATATCATCCAATCGGTGCTTCGTTGTTCGTCGCAACTGGTCTGATTGATATCCACCAGGCGCACGTCAGCGAAGCCCGCGCGTTGCAGCCAGGCGGTCAGCTCCGCGCACGAGGGCAGGAACCAGACATTGTTCATTTGCGCGTAACGGCCGTCCGGCACCAGTACCTGCCCTCGGATGCCGTCGATGACCAGGGTTTCCAGTACCAGTTCGCCCTGCGGGCGCAACGCGTCGCGCAGTTCCTGCAGGTGGTCAAAGGGGGAGCGGCGGTGGTAAAGCACACCCATGGAAAAAACCGTATCGAACACCGCCATTTGTGCCGGCAGTTGCTCGGATTTCAGGGGCAGCAGTGTCACCGGATGTTCACCGGCGAGCTTAGATAAGGCCTCGAATTGGTTAAGGTAAAGTAGTGTCGGATCGATGCCCAGCACCAGGCGTGCACCGGCACCCAGCATGCGCCAGCAATGGTAGCCATTGCCGCAACCCACATCCAGCACGATACGGTCACGCAAGGGCGTGATGTGTGCTTGCAACCGCTGCCACTTCCAGTCAGAGCGCCATTCCGTATCGATCGGGATGCCGTATACCTGGAAGGGCCCTTTGCGCCAGGGCATTAAGACACGCAGTGCCGCCTCCAGGCGCTCGCGTGTGGCGCCATCGCAGTCAGAGGCAGCGCCGAAGGTTACCGTATCCTGATTCAATTGCACGCGCGAGGCGGATACATCGGGCAAGGATTGCAGCGCCGCTTGCCACCCCGGCAGGTCTCCATTATTGCCGGTGATCACCGCCTGATGGGCCGCGCTCTGTAATGCTTGTGCCCAGGGCGCGAGCGGTGCCGCCGCGGCTTGCCGGAAGAACGCCGCGTAATCGATCACTTGATCGCCAGCAGGGAAGCAAAATTAAGGCATTGGAACCATTGGCGCAGGGTGGTGAATCCGGCATCCCGCAGTCGCTGTTGATGCTGGTCGAGGGTTTCCGGCAACAACACTTTTTCCAGCGCCGCGCGTTTCTGGCTGATTTCCATGTCGCTGTAACCGTTGGCCTTCTTGAAGGCGATATGCAAATCATCCAGTTGCTGTTGCTGATGCGCATCGGAAAAGGCGATTTTCTCTGAGAGGATCAAGGCGCCACCGGGGCGCAAATGGTGATAGATACGGCGGATCAAAGCGGCGCGTTGCGCCGGAGCAATAAATTGCAAAGTAAAGTTCAGAATCACCACGGAAGCATCGCGGGGTGTAATATCGAGAATGTCGGCGCACACCAGTTGCACCGGCAGGAGCGAGGTGTCCGCCTCGATATGCTGACGGCAGCGTTGCAACATGGCTTCGGAGTTGTCCACGGCAATGAGTTGGCAGCCGGGCGCGGACACCCGGTGGCGTACGGCGAGCGTGGTCGCACCCAGGGAGCAACCCAGGTCATAGATCGCGGAATGAGCTTGGGCATAGTGCGCGGCGATGACGCCCGCGATACCGATCACGGTGCCGTAGCCGGGTACGGACCGGTTGATCATATCGGGAAATACCCGTGCCACGGCGGCATCAAACCGGAAATCCCCGATTTCGGTCAGGGGTTCGGAAAATAGCTTATCTTGATCAAAGGATGGAGGCATGGCGCGGCATTATAACGCCGAACGGCAGCGCGTGGCAGGGGGTGTTGGGGGGCTTTCCGGCATCCACGGTCAAACCGTGGAAACAATCATATCCCGTTGATTTGTCTGAGATTATGCCGGCAGATCGGTTTCATAATAGTGATTGTCAGAGCCGGCGTACGCGTCTGTATTGTTGCCATTGGTGGTGCCGGCGTTGTCATACAGCAGGCCCAGACCATTGCCGTTGTTATTACCCAGCATATCGATCAACTCGTCACCGCCCCACACCGGAACCGTTGGTTCACCCCCTTCCTTACTCTGATACATGACGCCTGCCTCCTGTGATGTGGTGGTTGTCAGCTGCGCTGCACGCCTGACCTGCAGATAATGTATCCCGATCATGTACCGTGAGCTGTGAACAAAGTTGACGCATCCATAGTAAATTTGCACACTTTATACTTTGTCGCGACATCGTACTCAGGGGTTTTTATACCGCATTCAGCACCTTACAACTTACTGATTTTCTCCAACTGCTCACGCAATTTGGCCATCGCCGATTCCATATCCGCCAGCTTTGCCCGCTCTTTGTCTACCACCGCGGCGGGGGCCTTGTCGACGAAGCTGGCATTCCCGAGTTTGCTGCGTACCCGGTCGCAGTCTTCGGTCATTTTTGCGATTTCCTTGTTCAGGCGCGCCAGCTCCGCGTCTTTGTCGATGAGGCCGGCCATCGGAATCAGGACCTTCATCTCACCCACCAGGGCGGTGGAGGCCTCCGGTGCAACTTCGCCGGTTTCCAGCCAGCGTATCGACGCCACCCGGCCGACGGACAGGATGTAGTGGGTATTACGCTCCATCAGCTGGCGGTCATTCGCGGCGCCATTTTGCAGCAGCACGGGCAGCATTTTGCCCGGCGTGATATTCATGCCGCTGCGGATACGGCGTACGCCCAGGATGAAGGTCTGCACCCAGTGCATTTCCCTGGCCGCCGCTTCGTCAGCTTGGCCGGCGTCATACAAGGGGTAGGGTTGATGCATGATGGTATCACCTTGAATCCCCGCCAAGGGCGCGACGCGTTGCCAGATTTCTTCAGTGATATAAGGGGTCAAGGGATGCGCCAGACGCAGCGCCGCTTCCAACACATTCACCAGATTACGGCGGGTGCCGCGTTTCATGGCGGCGGTACTGTCGTCGCTGTTGAGAATCGGCTTGGTAAGCTCCAGATACCAGTCGCAGTATTCGTTCCAGATGAACTCGTAAATGGCCTGCGCCGCCAAGTCAAAACGGTATTGGTTAACGGCGTCACCGACTTGCTGCGCCGCATGCTGCAGACGCGTGTTGATCCAGCGATCCGGCAGGGACAGTTCCATGGCGCCGCCCTGGAGGCCTGTGTCCTGGTCTTCGGTATTCATGAGCACAAAACGGGCGGCATTCCACAGCTTGTTGCAGAAATTGCGATAACCTTCGATACGGCCCATGTCGAAATTGATATCGCGGCCGGTGGAGGCCAGGGACGCGAAGGTGAAACGCAGGGCATCGGTGCCGAAAGCGGGGATGCCGTCGGGAAAGTCCTGGCGTGTCAACTTATCGATCTTGGGCGCCATTTCCGGCTGCATCAGCCCGGTGGTACGCTTTTTCACCAGGGTTTCCAGATCGATGCCATCGATCAGATCGATGGGGTCCAGGATGTTACCCTTGGATTTGGACATTTTCTGACCATGGGAATCCCGCACCAGACCGTGGATGTAGACCTCATGAAACGGCACGTTGCCGCCGAATTTCAATCCCATCATGATCATGCGCGCCACCCAGAAGAAGATGATGTCGAAGCCGGTAACCAGCACCGAGGTGGGATAAAAAGTCTGCAGCGTCGCGCTTTGCTCCGGCCAGCCCAGGGTGGAAAACGGCCACAGCGCGGAGGAAAACCAAGTGTCCAGGACGTCTTCATCCTGGCGCAGGGGTTGCGTACCGAGCTTATGCTTGCGACGCACCTCGTCTTCACTGCGGCCCACATAAAAATTGCCGGCGTCGTCGTACCAGGCGGGAATGCGGTGCCCCCACCAGATTTGGCGGCTGATGCACCAGTCTTGAATATTGCGCATCCATTCGTAATAAGTGTTCTTCCAGTTGTCGGGCACGAACTTGATGGCGCCGGACTCCACCGCGTCGATGGCGGGTTTGGCCAGGGGCTCGGTTTTGACGAACCACTGGTCGGTCAAATAGGGTTCGATCACCGAGCCGCTGCGATCACCGCGGGGCACCATCAGCGTATGGGGTTCGATCTTCTCCATGAGCCCGGCGTGTTCGAGATCGGCGACAATGCGCTTGCGCGCCACATAGCGGTCCAGGCCGCGATAGGCCTCGGGTATCAACTCGCAGGTCGCTTTGCCAACGATGTCCTGATCGGAATGGGTAATGGCCGAGGCCGCCGGCGCTTTGCCAGTGAAGGCAAAATCATCCATCTCGGATTGTTTGATTTTGGCGTCTTTGGTAAAGATGTTGATCAATCCCTGAAATGGCTGCGCGGCAAAGGACTGCTGGTCTTTGTGACGTTGCCATACTTGGTAGTCATTGAAATCATGTGCCGGCGTGATTTTCACGCAGCCCGTGCCAAAGGCCGGATCCACGTAGTCATCGGCGATAATCGGTATGGTGCGTCCGGTGAGGGGCAATTGAACTTGCTGACCGATCAGGTGCTGGTAGCGCTCATCGTTCGGGTGCACCGCCACGGCGGCATCACCGAGCATGGTCTCCGGACGGGTGGTGGCCACGACCAGGTAGCCGTCGCCCTGGGCCAGGGGGTAGCGCATGTGCCACATTGAGCCTTTTTCTTCCTGGGGAAGGACTTCCAAATCCGACACTGCGGTGTGTAGCACGGGATCCCAGTTCACCAGGCGTTGGCCCCGGTAGATCAAGCCTTCTTCATGCAGTTGGACAAACACTTCGGTAACCGCATGGGACAGTCCCTCGTCCATGGTAAAGCGTTCTCGGGTCCAGTCCACAGAAGCACCCATGCGACGCAGTTGGCGAGTGATGTTGCCACCAGACTGACCTTTCCATTCCCAGACGCGTGTGATGAAAGCCTCTCTTCCCAAATCATGGCGGGTTTTGCCTTCAGCATTGAGTTGGCGTTCTACCACCATTTGTGTGGCAATGCCCGCGTGGTCCGTGCCCACCTGCCATAGGGTATTGCGCCCACGCATGCGGTAATAGCGTGTCAGAGCGTCCATGATCGTGTCTTGGAACGCGTGACCCATGTGCAGGCTGCCGGTAACATTGGGTGGCGGAATCATGATGCAGTAGGGCTCACCCTGACCGGAGGGTGCAAAATGGCCAGCCTGTTCCCAGGTTTGGTACCAGGTTTGTTCGATGGCGTTGGGATTGTAGGTTTTATCCATGAGCTTTTGTACGTCTTCAGGGTTGGGAACAGGGCGTCCGTTTACCGTCCCGCTGGCGGTGGGGTAACGGGCGCGTATTATAGCCCAGATTCAGCGCTGGGAACGAGTCAGGCGCAGCTTGGAGTGATAAATGCCATGCGTGACGAGCGGAATATTTGCGCTGGGACGGACAGGGAAAAACCAGGGGGGTGACCGGGCGCGCTTACACGAGTGCAAAGCCGTGGTGCAGCAGGATAAACGATCAGGATCTCTGCAATATTAAAACGCACAGAGTTACCGCCTTCCGACGACAACAGCCGCGTCAAGGAAAGACACGACAATGCTGCGCGTTGCGTTGCGCGGCGTGGCGAAAGTTTGTGGTTGTGGGTAGATACCGTTTATATATGTTGCGTAAATTCCCCCTGTGTCGCATCCACCATCAGACGCTTGAAGGACTCACTGTTCATGCGAATGAGTTGCGTGTGATCCCCGGCTTCAAAGTAAATGTCGGAATGATCCATGACTCTTTTATCAATGATGGTATCCACATGATAAGCGTTGCCCACTGGGGGAATTGCGCCTAACTCACAATCACTGAACAGTTCGCCGAGCTCATCCTCCGTGACCAGACCCAAGTGCCGCCGTAACTGGCGATCAAGTGCGCCAAGTTTGACATGATAGGTGGAGGGCAATACCGCCATCAGAAAGCCGGTATCGTCCTTGAGAATGACTGACTTGATCAGCCGGTCGCCGGGAACGTGGGCGACGGCCGCAGTATCCATGCTGTTGGACGTGGGTTTGTGACGTACCACATCATAGTCAATATTGCAGTGTTCCAGGTACTGCTTGAGGGTAAGAGCGATAGCCATAAACTAATCTCCTCTTCGTTGATTTGTTCGGGACTCCTCACTTCTTCTATTCACTATAGCCCAATCCCCACCGAATGGAATGCGCAGCGTGGGGATAGGGGGGGAGGTCATGGGCAGACTCATCAATATATTTTATATGTTTGGCGAATATCGCCAATTGCCAGGAATGGTGCAGGCTGAAACATAGGCCCGAGATGAGTGCCGACAATTCACTGCATGGTGAAGTTGAAATGTTTTGATGGATGAGTCGTACCGGTAACAAAGAGGTTGCCGGTCGAGAGGCCAGGCAGTGAGTTCTGACAGATGGTGTTACTCCGGGTTTTGCCGCCGCCTCGTGTCAGCTATCGTTCTGCGTTGCTGAAAAGATGCGCGGATGCGCGCGGGGTGGGAAAGACACGCCCTGCGCGTTACCTCAGCAAGCGATCAGTTGTGCGTGCCGTGTTGTGCGACCGCGGACGATACCAATTCCGGCAGGGTGGACTCCACTTCATTTTGAATGCGCTTGCGCAGATCTTTGGTGGCGATGCCCACAGTTTGGCAAACCTGGCGCGAGATCGCGGTGCGTAACAGGGTTTTAACCTCGGCCATCACCTCCGCTTTCATTTCTTTGACGATTTGTTGCAACAGATCCGGGCTTAGTCGAATTGTGCCGGTATCAAGCGTCTCTTTAATCGATTCAACAGCTGCGTCATCTGCCGGAAATTCAGCTAGTGGCTCTTCGAAACTTTCTTCGAGTGCCAGGTAATCATGGTCCGCCACATCGCTTAACGTGGGAATATGATGGTCCACGGTGTAGTGAACGTCGAAATGAACATCTTTGATGGATGGCGTGAACCGGTAATCGTCCTGGGATAAGTCTACCGTGCCGGAATTTGGCGTGATGGGCTTGCGTACCGGAATCATGATGCCTCCGCTGTGAAATTATGGGTTGAGTTTGTGTGTGTCCAACGGATAACCTCTGTCTCGGTAGAATTGGTAACGCTTCCTGGCTAACTGTTTAATGCTCGCGTCATCATTGATGACCTCCGCCACACGCTCAAAGCGGCTGAAAAAGGCGGGCACCTGATCGTTCAGATTGATGAGTACCTGGGTGTCACCGCCAGGTTCCTGGCCATACCCGATATGTATGGCCGTTTGCGCGTCGTAATCTTGACTGCCCATCAATTCGTGCGGCAAAAAACTTCCTTGCCGGAACGTCCACAATAAAGTGTCCATCTGTTCGGCCTGAGCTTGGTCCTGGGTATGGATAAAAATACGCTTACCCTGGGTCCAGGCCTTTTCAGCGATACGACAAGCCAGAGTTTCCCGGCTTTTCGCACTTTGTTCTTCGATGACGTAAAAATCTACCTGGGTCATCCGTCTACCAACCATTAAGGTTGTACACGGGCCAGGATATATTGGGTCAGCAGGGGCACTGGCCGACCGGTGGCGCCTTTTTCCTTGCCGCGACGCCATGCCGTACCGGCTATGTCCAAGTGAGCCCAATGAAACTTCTTGGTATACCTGGCTAAAAAACAGGCTGCAGTAATTGTGCCAGCCTCGCGTCCACCCACATTGGCCATATCCGCGAAATTGCTGCGCAATTGTTCTTGGTATTCCTCCCAGAGTGGCATTTCCCAGGCACGGTCACCACTGTGCTTGCCGGCATTTAAAATATCGTGCACCAGAGGGCTGTGGTTTCCCAGCAAGCCACTGGCATGTGAACCCAGCGCAACCACGCAGGCGCCGGTGAGTGTGGCGATATCGATAACCACATCCGGCTCAAAACGTTCGGCATAGGTCAGGGAGTCACACAAGATCAGACGGCCTTCCGCATCCGTATTGAGGATTTCCACGGTTTGGCCGGACATGGTGGTGACCACGTCACCGGGTTTATTGGCCGCACCATCGGGCAGGTTTTCCGAACACGGCGTGATGCCGATGACATTGATCGGCAGGTTCATTTCCGCCACCGCCGAGAGGGTGCCAAACACGCTGGCGGCGCCGCACATGTCATATTTCATCTCATCCATGTCCGGTGCGGATTTTAGTGAAATTCCGCCGGCGTCGAAAGTCAGTCCCTTGCCGACGAGCACGATCGGCTTGCTCTTCTTGCCCCCTTTGTAGCTCATGGTGATCAGCTTTGCGGGTTCCCGGCTGCCTTTGGACACTGACAGCAGGGCACCCATGCCCAGCTTTTTCATTTCAGCTTCTTCCATGATAGAGGTAGTGATTTTAGGGAATCTGGTGGCCAGTTCCACAGCCTGGTCAGCGAGATAGGTGGGGGTGCAGATATTGCCGGGCATATTGGCTAAATCCTTTGCCAGTGAAACCCCGCGGGCAATGGCTTGACCCTCCTGGACGGCGAGTTCGCCGGGGCCCAGATCCCGGCGGCTGGGGACGCAAAAAACCATTTTTCGAAGGGGGCGTCGCGTGCTGTCCTTTTTACTCTTGAGCTGATCGAAACGGTACAAAGCGTCCTGGGTTGTTTCCAGGGCTTGGCGTACTTTCCAATGGGTGTCCCGGCCTTTGACGTTCAGCTCCGGTAAGTAGGAGACCGCTTCCATCGAACCGGTTTCGTTGAGTGTCCTTGCGGTTTGGGCAAGAATCCGCCGGTATTGCTCGTCTCCCAGTTCACGCTCCCGACCACAACCTACCAGAAGTACCCGATCGGACAAGGTGTTGGGAACGTTGTGCAGCAATATCCACTGACCCAGTTTACCTTCGAGATCGCCGCGCCGAATGAGGTTGGACAGGTAGCCGTCGGCGGCTTTATCGAGATCATCCGCAGGGCCGGTCAGTCGTCGGGGCTCGAATACACCAACCACGACACAGGCCGTGCGCTGTTTTTCAGGGGTACCGCTTTTGATCAAAAATTCCATAAATTACTGCCTTTGCATAGCGCCAGTGTTGGGGTAAGTCTGCGGAGATGCGTTGTGTCCCAGGCCGGGGTGGGGTATGTTACGCTGAATCGGCGGATGAGGTCATGGGCTGTACACATATTCTGCTAATTATAGTGGGAAACTGGGTGTAGCCAAGTGTAACTGAACCGCTTTTTGTTGTTGAATTCCGGTCAAGTGTTAGCCGACATTGATAATTGCCCGATATTTAATCAAAGAAACCGTGCAAACGCTGGTCGCTGTGACCTCCGTATTGCTGCTGGTATTTCTGGGGCGACATTTTGCCCGCTTTCTCGCTGACGCCGCCGCAGGTCGTATCCCCGCAGACTTGGTGTTACAACTGCTGACGACGTTGACCATCAGTTCCCTGGTATTGCTGCTGCCCATATCGTTCTATATCGCAATTCTGGTGTCTTTCGGTCGCATGTACAAAGACAGTGAAATCACGGCAATGGCTGCCGGTGGTATCGGGACCAGCAAGATTTTGCGTGTCATGATCGGGCTGGCTCTGGCGTTCGGCATGGTAGTAGCGCTCCTGTCCTTGTACATATCGCCCTGGTCCGTCGAACAGGGATTGAAAATACGGGATATCGCGGATTCGCAGTATGATCTGGCCGCCCTGGTACAAGGTAAATTCCAGAGTCTTGGTAATGGTCAGGACGTGTTCTATGTCGAGGGATTGTCAAAGGACAAATTGCGCATGCAGAATGTTTTTGTGTTCACCGGTCAGGGCGCCAAGACCACGGTATATCTCGCCGATGGCGGCTATCAATATACAGAACCCGACACCGGTGACCGTTTCCTGGTATTGGAGGATGGTTATCGTTATGAGGGTGAGCCAGGGCGCAATGATTTCCAGATCTATCGATACGAGAAGAGCGCGGTGCGTATCGATCCCAAGGAAGGCGGCGCGCAATCCCGCAATGTTGACGCAAAATCCACTGCTGCATTATGGAGCTCCGATAATCTGAAGGATGTCGCGGAGCTGCATTGGCGTATCGCCATGCCCATTAGTGCGGTGATGATGTCCATTATGGCGGTGTTGCTGAGCCGTACCTCGCCCCGGCAAGGGCGCTATGGCAAGCTGTTCGCCGGTATTCTGGTTTATGTCCTTTATTACAACCTTCTGGGGATCGGTCAAAGCTGGATTAGAAATGGCGTTTTGCCACCCAGCCTGGGTTTGTGGTGGATACATGTGCTGCTGGGACTTACCGTGCTGGCCATGTTCATTCAGCAATACGGCTGGCGTTATATCGTGGTGCGGCCGAGATTGGCGACATGAGGCTCATCGACCGCTACATTGGCATGACGGTGCTGATCAATATCAGCATCGTGCTGACGGTGTTGCTGGTACTGTTCGCGTTTTTCGGTTTTATCGAAGAATTGCAGAATGTCGGTAAAGGAAGTTATACCGCGGAGGCGGCCGCCGAATACACTTTGCTTACAATGCCCCGTCTGGTGTATGAGCTGTTTCCGATCGCCGGTTTGCTGGGCAGTATTATTGGTCTGGGCATGATGGCGGGTAACAGTGAACTCACAGTAATTCGCGCCGCCGGTGTGTCGCTCCGGCGCATTACGTTTTCGGTGATGAAAGTGGGGTTCTCGCTGATTGTCATTTCCACATTGATTGGCGAGTATGTGGCGCCGGTGGCTGATAAGCTGGGTCAGGTGACGCGTTCGGTGGCCAGATCGGACAAGCTCTCATACGAGAAAACCCGTGGGTTATGGGCGCGGGATGGCGCGAGTTTCATAAATATACGTGAAATACTCGCCGGCGAGCGTCTCGGTGGGATTTCGGTATTTGAATTCAACGAGAAAAAGCATCTGCAACAAATGCTTTACGCCCGGGAGGCTCATTTCAAGAACGGTCAATGGTTGCTCAGCGGTGTCGTGGTGAATGACTTCAGCCCCACGCAAGTGTTGACATCCAACCAGACGGAAACCATCTGGAACACCAATTTGAGTCCTGATTTGCTGGACGTGGTTTCGGTCAAGCCCACGACGTTGACCCTTGTGGGTTTATATCAATATGTGACTTATTTGCATGAAAATGGGTTGAATGCCGGCCGCTATGAGTTGGCGCTCTGGAACAAGATAGTGGCGCCGGTGATTGCCACGGTGATGATTTATCTGGCCATTCCCTTTGTATTCGGTCCGCTGCGTTCTGTGGGGGTAGGGCAGAGGATACTCGTGGGATCGCTGGTGGGCATCGGATTTCATCTGTTCAACAGGGTGTTCAATTACCTCACCCTGGTGTTCGAATTCGATCCCTTTCTGAGCGCGGTGACACCAACGGTGATTTTCGCGTTTATCGCCATAGTACTAATGAAACGCGTGCACTAACAACGCACCTGAAACCACGCCGACGGAATGATTGGATCTGTTCTCGGGCACTATCGTTCCCGCAATAACTATCTAGTGGTCTATGGGTTAAATACGGTGACATCCATGTGTGCCTGGCGCAGTGAACAGATTCGGTAGGGTGCGTAACACGCACCATTAGCGGCACCGGCGCTACCAAGCGTATACCGGTTGTCAGCTGATTATACGCATGGACCACCAGTTCTTGCCAGAACGGCAGACGTGCAGAGTTGTTCCCGATTAAAGCTCAACGTCGCTCAGGTGCAGCAGCGGCAAACGTTTTCTTGCCTGGTGGCGCGGGCACCCCGCCAGGACGCAAATCACTCTAAAATTTTCGTTGGTGTTTTGCGTCCCGGGCGAGGGTTGTTGAAGTTGCCAATGAGTGCTAGAGAGTCTCATAGCCAGGATTGGATTTCATGCCTTTGATGTTCGGCACGTTGAGCTCTTTAATCTTGATGGTTTTCTTGCTGCGCAGGTACTCCGCGACCACATCCCATATGGGCTTGCCTTCCGGAATCTGCTGCACACTGGCCCAGCCCGCCACCTTGTACTTCTTCTTTGGATTGATGGCTTTGCCATTGAGCGTCATATTGGTGATACGTTTGCCAATGGACTCCATCGGGTCGATGTCGTACTTGAGTCCGCCCACGCGCACCATGTCACCCCCTTGCTGGTAATAAGGATCGGCGTTAAACAGATTGTCGGCGACATCTTCCAGCACGGTTTTTATGAATTCGCCATCCAGTTCATTGAGTGTCGACGTGGCATAGGTGATTGCGGTCTGAGTCATGACATGCTCAAAAGTGATGTCATCACCGGGCAATACACTGACGCCCCACCGGAAGCCCGGGGAGAAAGCGATTTCCGCGTCTTTTACTTCCAGCATGGCGTCGCAGATCAGCTGGTCGAAGGTGCCATTGAAGTTGCCGCGCCGGTACAGGGTGTCTTCGGCGACCGCGAGTTTTTCGTTGAGCCGGGCCAGATACGGCTTACGAACGCTGTCGATATAGTCCTGCATCTCCTGGTCCGCGGGCAACAAATTGGAAAATACCGGTAACTGGTTGAACTTGTAGCCGGCGACCTTGCCGCCCTTTACATCCAGGTCGAGTACGGAAAGAAATTTTCCATTGGAACCAGAGTTGATGACCAGGGTTTTGCCACCGGCGTTGCTGACTTCCACCGGTGCCGGTACCGCGTCATGGGTATGGCCGCCCATGATGGCGTCGATGCCGCGCACGCGGCTGGCCATCTTCAGATCCACATCCATACCATTGTGCGAAAGCACAATTACGGCCTTGGCGCCTTCATCGCGCGCTTTGTTCACCATTTCCTGCATGCGATCGTCCCGTATGCCGAAGCTCCATTTTTCGACCATATAACGTGGATTGGCGATGGGGGTATACGGGAAGGCTTGGCCGATGATGGCGACGGGTACGCCGTTGACTTCCTTGATGACGTAAGGATCGAACACACCCTCACCCCATTCGGCGTCGATGACGTTCTGAGCGACGAAACTGATGGAGTCCTGGAAGTCTTTTTCGATGACTTCCTGCACGCGTTCCGCGCCAAATGTGAATTCCCAGTGGCCGGTCATGACGTCGACGCCCAACAATTTACAGGCATCTACCATGTCTTGCGCATTGGTCCACAGGGAGGTTGCGGAACCCTGCCAGGTGTCGCCACCGTCCAGTAACAGCGAGCCTGCGCGTTGCGCCCTGATTTGCTTTACCAGGGTGCGCAGGTGCGCAAATCCGCCGACTTTGCCGAAACGGCGCGCGGCGTTCTCGAAGTCCAGGAAGCTGAAAGCATGCGCTTCCTTGCTGCCGGGCTTAATATTGTATTTTTTCAAAAAGGCATTGCCGACGATGTGCGGCACGTTTCCCTTCATGTCGCCCACGCCCAGATTAATGTTGGGTTCGCGGAAATAGATTGGCAGTAATTGGGCATGGCAGTCGGTAAAGTGCAGCAGCGATACATTGCCAAACTTCGGAATGCTGTAGAGATTATCCGCGGCCTGCGCGCTAGATGTGCTCAAATTGACGCCGGCAGCGCTGGCGACTGCCATCATTTGTAGGAACTCTCTGCGGGTTAAACCCATTTTTACCTCCTAAATAACGCTTGATAAACGTGGGAAACTCCCCGGTTTCCCTATAGTCGCCCATGTAACAGAGCAATCTTGGTATCGTTTGCCGAGGTCGTCAACACCGGCGTTAGTGACCGCTAGAAGACACCATACTAGCATAACATCGTTGGCGCGAAGCCCGAAGTCAGACTGAAAAAATGCTGCAGATGGGCAAAAAAAACCCGGTCATAGAGACCGGGTATTTTTTTGGATATGGGCCATGATTACTTGCGGGAACCTGGTCCATTCCAGGTCAGGCCGTTGCTCATGTAAGTCATGAAATACTCAAGGTTGCGGTATTCAGGACCCTGAGCTTCAAACGCCTTGGCACGAACCTGTTCGTTACAGCCGCCAAAACGACGGTGCAGGGTGCCGAGTTCGCCCCACTTGGAACGGTATACCGGGAAGTGGGTGACGTGACCGAGGGCAGGGCTCAGCAAGTCTGCGCGGATCTTATTGCCGGAATTGTCGACATGGCAATGGGCGCAAGACATGTTCAGCTGACCGCGGCGAGCATAGAAAAACTGCTTGCCACTTTCATATGCCTCAAGAGCGCGCGGGTCTTTTGGTATCTTCTCATCCACTTTTTTACCACGGGTGGTGAAGGCCATATAAGCCAGTACCGATGCCAACGGTCCTTTCTTATATTTCATCGGCTTTTCACCATTGGCGGTCAAGCACTCATTGACTGCCACGGCCAATGTGACCACTTCACCCCGTTTGGTATCAAAGAAGGGATACTGGTCAGCGATACCGTTACCACCGTTAGGGAAACAGGAGCCCACGCTCTTGCCGTTAGCGAACTTCTTGTTAAACAGTTGTTCCCCTTCTTCAATGGCGATTTCGTAGGGCGGGAATTCCTCGATGGCTTCCCACTGTTCGCGGGATTCCGGATCGATGGCATAGACGCCGTTGATGAAATCTTCAAACGGTGTATTCGGGAACCGGTTCTTGAAGTAGTCCTGGAAAGCCTTGCGGTCGCCTTCCGGATCAGCCTGCGAAACCAACGGCAAACCCAGTAACATCGCGCTGGCTAAGGTGTAGATTACCCACTTTTTCATTATTCTCCTCCGTCCAATATGCTTGGCATTGCGTTGCTTATCGTGTCAGCTGATCTTTGATGATTCGCTGTCACTTTCGCCAGTGTTATCAACCCAGCTGACCTTGACATCATCGCCGGCTTTGCCACCGGAGAACTTGAATGCCAGGTAGGGATTTTTGGAAATAGCGACACTCCACTCGGCGCCAAGTACTTTTTTGCCATTGTGTTCACATGTCACTTCTTTGATGAAGTGTGCGGGAATCTTTTCGCCGGTCTTCTTGTCTTTACGCAGGCCAGTTTCCATTTCGTGACTGATCAGCGCCTTGACTTCGGTTACGCCACCTTCGACCTTGGCCCGTATCCGGATACTTTTCTTCGCCATTTTACTATCCTCGTTCTAAATTCTGTTGATGATATTAACCGCCGCAGCCGCCAATCGTGACTTTTACTTCCTTCGAGCCGCTGTGTAATTTGCCACCGGCTTTGACGATGGCAATCAGCTTGGAAGTTTTACCCATCTTGACGCGTGTCGAGACATAACCGTCGGTGGCGCCGCCCAGCACGAAGTTCGCGGCCAAAGGACGCGGATTTTTATCAACGAAGATGGCAATGGCTTCGATGTTCTTGATGCCGGAAGTGATGGTGATTGGCACCACTGCGCCGTTTTCGGCGATATCAGGAGCTTTGATCTGAACGTCGCCGTCATTGGTCGCGTCACTGCCGAATAATGCAGATATGGCGCCTGGTGTGTTTTCAGCTTCGAACGCTTTTTCGGACCATGCCGCCAATACGGCGCGCGGAGAAAGCAGGCCTGCACTGGTGGCGATTGCAACCACACTGCCTGCCATTGTTCCCTGCAAGAAAGTTCTGCGTTTCATACTCATCTTTGTTACTCTCCTATGGATTTCGCCGCGGCGAATTAAAGGCTGTAAATAAATTCAACAATTTTATCGATTTCGTCTTCGGACAGGATCTTGTATTTGCCGAAGGGGGGCATAATGGTATTGGGGTTGAATTTAGTCTCATCCCAGATACGATCACGCAGTGCGCCCTTGTCAGGATAGCGGGCTTTCATATTTTCCAGCTTCGGGCCGATGTTGCCTGCCATCTCTGCGCCAACGTAATCATGGCAGCCAAAACAGTTGCCTTTCTTACGGTCTTCCGCCACTTTTTTACCGTCTTCAACGTCATCGGCAAAAACGACATGGGGTAACGCCAATATACTGCCACTGATTAGCATGGCCGCGCCGGCTACAGTAGATAGGCGCTTCACGGATTTCCACATTGTGACCTCCTCTCGCATTATTTTTTAATATAGAAATGGTAATTCAATCCTGAAAGCAGGGAGTGCAGTCTAAAATATTTTAATTGATGGATTAATCTAGACTATAAGTTGTTCATTTCCTACTGCTTTATTATGTTTTCGCTCACCAGTTTGATGTTTCAGCAAAGTGTAATGTTTGCCTGTACCCTTATACCAGATTAAATGCGTTACGAAAAGTTTTTGCATTTTAGAGGGCAAATAATACGCAAACAGTGTAGATGTTTAATCAATAATTCAGATTACATCCATCAGTAATATAAATTTTCGCATGGGAAATTTATATCCATTTACGAGACGGGGATATCGAGGGGCGCCGTTTTCACCTACGGTCGCTGGCTGCCATCGGAGCTTGCCCGGACGGTAATCCACGGCGGCGTCAGGCGGGTTACTGTTCTGACTCGGTTTTTTGCCGGATAAATTCTTCTTTGTAATTCGCGAGGCGCGTTTCAATTTGATTGCGTTCGTACTGATCCAGATCGTTCTGTTTGAGCGCTTGTTTCAAATGTTCGATCGCGTACTGGGTGCGGCCTTCCAGAAAATGGTATTCCGCGCTGTACATATAGGCGGCGCCCAGATGACCTGTTTGTTCTTCCATATGGCCAAGCACGCGATAAGGTTCAGGCGCTTCCGGATTGCCTAGAATGAGTTTCCTCAATAGTGACCTTGCTTCGCCGATCTTGCCGGTTTCCGACAGCAATATGGCGTAGCTGTCGCCAATGCTGATGTTCATGGGATACAGACTCATACCGTTGTCGAGCACTTCAAGTGCCTGTTTTTTATGATCTAGCTTGGATTCTGCATCTGCCAGTGCCAGCAGATAGGGGCTGCGTTCCTGGTCGTCTTTGATCAGGCTTAACAACTGACTGCGGGCTGCGCCGTAGTTTTTCAGGGCGCTGTTTGCCATCGCCAAGCCATAGCGCGTCGCGTTCCGATGACGATATTGACCGCTGTTGAGTGCTTGTTCATATTTTTGCAGCAATGCGCCAGGATCTTTGGTCGTCAACAGTGTAAGTTGTACCTTGAGCAATTCAAATTCGTCACTATTGGCATAATGTTTTCGCGGATACTGCTCCGCGCGATTTCGAGAATCAGCAATCCGATTTTCAGTTACCGGGTGAGTGGTGAGAAACTCCGGTATGCCAGTATCACTGATGCGGGTTTTTTTCTGCAATATTTCAAAAAATGCCGGCATTGCGCGCGGGTCGAATCCCGCCTGATCAAGGAGGCTGACCCCGACTCGGTCCGCTTCTTCTTCATGCAAGCGGCTGTAGGTTAATTGCGTCTGTGCGTTGCCGGCCACGCTGGCAGCAATCAAGGCCTCGGCGGCGGAGGGATTCGTGGCGCCGACCAAGATGGCGGTGATGATGGCGGCTGCGGTTGGAATACCCATTTTACGGGCATTTTCCAGTGAACGATGGAGATGAAATTGGGTAACGTGGGCGATTTCGTGGGCCAGTACCGAAGCGAGTTCACTTTCCGTGTCGGTCGCTTCTATCAGTCCCCGGTTTACACCAATGTAACCGGCGGGACCGGCAAAAGCGTTTATTGTGGAGTCATCGACCACGAAAAATGTAAAATCAAAACTTCGATTATCAGAGTAGTTGCCTAGGCGCAGTCCCAGGGACTGGATATAATCCGAGACCACCGGGTCATTGTAGACCGGCACCATTTGTCGAATGTTGCGCATGAAAGACTGGCCAATGCGTCGTTCTTCCTGGGGAGAAATCAAGGCGCCGGTTTGTCCCCCCAGATCGGGCAGAATCATGTTCTCGGCGGCATGGATTGGCGAACTTGCGATCAGCAGCAAAAATAGATTAATTATATTTGGCATTATTTTCATATAGGCATACGATCATGGGGCGGGAACAGAGTTCACTCGCGTGGTAGTCCCTGGTTAAGAAAGTAAGTGTTTGACACGCGGAAATCGATAGCCGTGTGCAGTTTTGGCATTGCGTGCAAAATAGCTCCTCGGTGAGTATTACATTCTCAAGGTATGTATCGGGTATCATGGACACACCGGCCCGTTCGCCCGTTTTCATACAGGGTAAGGGACCGGGTATGATCTTGCATATTTGACATTGTTATACATGCAATACCAAGGGCGATGTTGCATTTGCTGGAAATTTAGCATATAAGTCTAAAGTGTAATTCTAATTTACTATAAAAATTACTAATCGCCGAATATCTTATATGGGATAGGTTAAAAACATAAAGTCAAGGAGTTATAAATGTCCAACTTTGATCAAGAACTTGATGCAACAGGATTAAATTGTCCGTTACCCATTCTCCGTGCAAAGAAAGCCCTGGCAGGATTAGGCAGTGGCCAGGTGCTGCGTGTGGTAGCTACCGATCCGGGGTCCGTAAAGGATTTCGACGCATTCGCCAAACAGACCGGCAATCAATTGCTGGAATCCGGTGAAGAGAATGGGAAGTTTACTTTCTTTATCAAGAAAGCCTAATTTTGTGTGCGGCTTTGACCAGAGGAAGGACAGGCCGTTTATTCGGAGGTGATAAAGATGTCAACTAAGAAACTCGCAATAATTGCCACCAAAGGAACGTTGGACTGGGCCTACCCGCCGCTGATCCTGGCCTCTACTGCAGCAGCCTTGGGATATGAAGTTCAAATATTTTTCACATTCTATGGCTTGCAGATTCTCAAAAAGAATATGAAGCTCAAGGTTAGTGCGCTGGGAAATCCCGGAATGCCGATGCCGATGGGAATGGATAAATGGTTTCCCAATCTGGGCGTTGCATTACCCGGTATGGAAGGCATGATGACGGTAATGATGAAAGCGAAGATGAAGGCGAAAGGCGTGGCCAGCGTGGAAGAACTGCGCAATCTGTGCCTCGAAGCCGACGTTAAAATGATCGCATGTCAAATGACTGTTGATTTGTTCGATATGAATCCTTCTGAGTTTATTGGTGGTATCGAATATGGCGGTGCAGCAACTTTCTTCGAATTTGCCGGCCAGTCTGATGTGAATCTGTTCATTTGACAGGTGCCGGATCGTTGGGTTGTGAATCCCAATACCGAAAAAAACAGGGATGAAGTTCATCCCTTTTTTTTTGCTTGCTGTTCGGCATTCCCGCCTGACATGCGCGCTATCACTGCCGCTAATGGCTCGTTGGTTGAACTCGTTGACACGTGATTTGGTGGAGTTATGAACTATTACCTGTCGGGTTCTTTACTTGCGCTTCTCATACTCTACCCGCTCACCGGATTTGCCATCAACGGGATGAATTTGGAGGCGATTGGTCCCGAGTCCCTGGCCTTGGGAGGAGCCGCCATGGCCTATGATACTGGCAGCGCCGCGGTCATGAACAATCCCGCGACAATCGGCTTGAAAGCCGAGGGACATCAAGTCGAATTGCTGCTGGGCTTGGTCAGTCCCCGGATCACTGTCAGTGACGGCTCACAGGAGGCGCATTCCAAGGCCGACAGTTTTTATACGCCGGGATTCGGCTGGCTTAGCCGTAAAGCCGACTTGTCTTATGGCGTCGGTGCCTATGCGCAAGGTGGTATTGGCGCCGCTTACGGCACCAATGATTGGGTGGCGCAAGGGACGGGCCTGGTTGAGCGCTCGGAAATAACCGTGGGTCGCTTTGTGATTCCGGTGTCCTATGCGATCAATGGTGACCTGCTGCTTGGCGGCAGTCTGGATTTTGTGTGGGCCGGAATGGACCTGCAAATGGTGACCAGCGGCGGTCAGTTCATGGATATGATGCCGAACACATTGAATCCGGGAGCCACCCGATCGGCTGGGGCGGTATCGGGCTCTCTGGTTGATGGCACGGCGGTAATGATGCAACTCGGCAGTATCGACGGTATCAACTACAGTTATGTCGATTTCTACGATCGAAGTGAATTTTCCGGTGCTGCATCCGGTACCGGTTTTGGCGCAAAGCTGGGGGCAGTCTACCGGTTGATGCCCGGTTTGAGTCTGGGGATGACCTACCACAGCCAGGTCGAATTGGGTACGCTGTACACCGATGCCGCGCGGTTTACCATGAATGTCGGAATGGACAGTGGCGTATTGGCAGGAGGCGGTCAAAGCGGTACTTTTGTCAATACCGATGTCACGTTGCAGGGTGTGATGTCGATCAGAAATTTTCGCTGGCCAGCGATGTTTGCGTTGGGCAGCGCCTATCAGATTTCGGATAGCATGCTGCTGGTAACCGATGTTAAACACATTCAGTGGTCGCACGCGATGGATAAACTGACTATGGAATTCGAGGCGGACGACACGGAAGTCAATCGGCAGTTCCGCGGTACAGCCATGCGTACCGACTTATGGCAGCGGTGGCATGATCAAACGGTACTGGCATTGGGTACGGCTTATCAATTGCGGTCTGACCTGGCGTTGCGGGCGGGATATAACCATGCCACCAATCCCGTGCCTGCGACTTACAGCAATGTCTTGTTTCCCGGAATTATCCAGACGCATTATACCCTTGGGTTGGGGGTCGATGTCGTGGCATCGACGCACGTAGATTTTGCCATGAGTTACGCGCCGGTAGCGAATTCGACCAATAATAATTCCATGTCCGGCAGCCGATCATCCGTGCGCCAGCTACACTGGCAGGTCGGTTATGTGTTTCGCTACTAAACCAGTTAACCGGGATTCTTGATAGACATGGTCAGAATGGCCGGCGTTCCCAATTGAATGACCTCTCCGTTTGAATGCGTGAAGTAGTCCGACCAAAAGGACTTCAGGGGTTGCAGCAAGCGTGGGCGAATATATGACTTGCCAGGCAAATAGCCAAGTCCATAGACGTAGATTTTCGCCCGTTGCCAGTTTGGCTCCAGATCGTGCTTTTTAATCTGCGCCATCAATTTCTTGCTGTCCATTGCGTGTTCCGGCTGTCCATGGTGAAACGCTGCATAGTCGCTGTTTTCCATGCCATCGCTGATCAGGAGCACGATTTGCTCGATTTCCATATCATTGCGCAGCAATCCCGCCGCAAGTAATTTCAGGGAATAGAAAATGTCGGATTTAGGCAATTTTGCATCCGACATGTCAAGAGTTTTACGAAAAGCGGCGGCAATATTCTCACGAAATTGTATTTGAGAATTGCGCAGGCAATTGTCCAGTTTCTCGCGGTCAAGCGTCCGAAGGTTATAAAGATATTCTTCATCGGGCGCAACGTCAGCCTGTGCATCAAACATAAGTTCGGTAAATTGACCGTTGGTCAGGGCGGAGAAACGGGCGATGCGCACCTGGTCACCGGTGTCGCCCCAATCGCTGGTCAAGCGCAATACGGACTCTTTCATGGCGGGTGTCAGCACTGTGGTCTGATCAACGAGAATATTCAGCACACGGTCCACACCGCGCTGGGGAGGGGCGGGTAAATCAAGTGTGGCGTAACAATTCGGTGGCCCGGCAAAAAGAGGGTTGCTTAACAAGTAAAGGCAAAGGGACGCCGGGGCGATGGAAGCCCTTGATAAATAGCTCATGAAATTACCCTTCTACAGTCTGCTGGTGTCATAGCGGAATCTGGTGCGGGCCCTTGAATAAGTAACTGTAAACTTGTGTAAATGTGGAATTGTGAGCCATGCCCGGACGTGCGTGAGACTAAAGAGGCATGATCGCTGTGCCGATAGGATTAACAGTAAAATCATATATACCTGCGGATTTTTCCGGGAAGCTTTCGTCCCAGTTAAGCGTCGAATTTATAAGAAGAAATACCGGGAATCGGCGTGGTCCATTCATCTATGCAATTAATCGGGTGTAACGTCATGCGGCATTTTGAACGAGAAACAAGTAACTTCTGGATATGGACGATTGTTGCCACGTTACTATCGGTATTGTCGGGTGGATGTGCGGGCATCGGCGCCGGCAACGACTCGGATAATAAATTATCCGCTGGCAACCTTGATGCTGCAAATGTTTGTCAAGGCGCCTATAACTACACGAAGTTTCTGGCGGATAACAGCGGCGGTGCTACCGGCGGCAATGCAATAAAGATCGCGGCCACCGGGTATGGTGCTCCACCGAAGAAATATTATCCCGATTACCAACGGCGCTTAATGGCGCTGCGCGCTTCCCGCATCGATGCTTATCGGGCAATGGCGGAATCCATTAATGGCATTCGGATACTGGGCAGTACCACTATCGGTGACATGATCGTTGAAGCGGATAATTCTCGCGCCTTCGTCGATGGTTTTATCCGTGGGGCTAAAACCACCGGTGTTATGGAACACCCGGACGGCAGTTATGAAACGAGTCTGGAGACCTTTATTGACGAGAAGTTTTTTAATGTGGCGCTTTCGCACCGGTTGATGGCTGAGTGTGGTGAGTTGGCCAAGTCGGACGCTATTGCCATGCAAGGCAAAGAAGACAAAAACGGATTTTATTATTCAGAATGATTGCCTGGTCAACGGTGGCATTATGATCTTTCACCGAGCGGCGTTGTGGTGTTTTCTCCTGGTCGCGGGTATTCCCTTGGTCGACGCACAGATTGTCGAGATCGAGGGTTCAGCCGCGATACAAGACGGGGCGGTCGTGCGGGCGCGTAACCAGGCACTGGAAGATGCTTTGCGCCAGGCAGCACTGTATGGCGGGGCGCGCGTTCATGCCTCGACGACCACTGAGAATAACATGGTGACGCGTGATCAGACCCGCGTGAACGCCAGCGGTAGTGTGCAGATTCTTGCGGTGTTGAACGAATGGCGGAGCGGCGATCAGTTACATATCAAGGTGCGGGCAAAAGTATCCGATTCGGCCGTGCTGGAAGCAGATAACCGACAATACCGCAAGAAGATCGCTGTCATGCAATTTGAGGTCATGGATCGCACCGATATCCAGGACCTGTCGGCTTTGGAACGCCTATATCCACAGCGCATGTTGCAACTGCTGGATGCACAGGGACAATTTTCGGGCATCGATGCGACCAACCAGCTGTTTTCAGCTCAAGACGGGCGGCGCTTCACGGTTGGTGATCCCCCATCCCGCGCCTTGGTGGCGCATCTGGCGTCCGAATTGGGTGCCCAGTTTATGGTGCAGGGCGTCATTCATGACCTGGGGTTGACTGCCAATGGTTTTGGATTCCGGCGTAATGTGGTCATGGAGATCATGGTGCTCGATGGTCTTACTGGATCGGTGATCGGCCGTCATACCTTTAGCGACTCTTTGGTGGGGGGGCGTGATTTGCGCGTAACCACGGTATTTGACGACCCCGTATTTCAGA
>JAHECY010000165.1 GCA_024641505.1 Gammaproteobacteria bacterium | reverse complement strand
CGTCGCCATTTGCCAGTGATGGCTTGGATGATGGCTGCCATAGGCGACGATGCCGATGTAACCGAGGCCGCGAATCTTGGGAGCGTCGCTTGGTAGCGCGCTGGTGACGCGCACCTGGTAAACGCCGGTGGCGGTTTTCTCGGCGACCATGTCCCAGCCCGACTCCTGTTTCAATACCGCGGGATGGGCGCTGAACAGACGCGCCAGCGATGCCGCCGCCCCCGGTGTCGTTGGGTTCACGGTGAACGCCACACCGTTGTCAATGGCGTGTTGGTCGGTGATTTCCACATTGAAGGTGAAATTCTGCATATCCACCAGGTGCTGCCGCAAGGCTTCCAGATTGACGCGACTCCAATCGGTGTTGGGATCGGCGAGCAGCTTTTGTTCGGCTTCCTGGATCGCGGCAAAGGCATCATTGCCGGGCGCGGTGAGCGGGGTGTTCATGTCGGCGGTATGGTGCTGGTGTTCATGCTCGACGGCATAGGCCGGCGCCATGATGCCGGTTAACGCGGTTGCCAGAAATAAAGCAGTGGAACGCATGGTGCTCTCCTTTGGTTGCAGGTAACTATGCCTGCCAAGGCATAGGGTGTGAGTGGCAGCATGATGGCGGAGTCGCGTGGTACTCGCGTTTGGCCGTGGTTGCTTGCCATTGGTGGTGCTAACTGACTATCGCCGAAATGGTAGCATTTTATTAGGTGTGCAAGCACAGTCGGCATCTTTACCCGATGTCGGGTAATGTATTGCCGGTGTTCGATGAGTTTGTTGCGCCCCTGGCCCACGCTGCACGATACATGTGGGCCAGGGGTATCCGTCACTTGAATCCGAATTCAACACCGAGGGAGAGCGTGGAAAATTTATCGAAATCAGGGGTGTCGACCCGATGACGGTTATAGCCCAATTCCACGGACAGAGTTTCCGACAGCGGCACGATAATGCCCGCGCCGGCGTTCCAGCCGCGGCTGCTGTCGCCGGAACCGGGTTCGTACCAACCGAAGCCGCCGTTGCCATAAACCCGAAACAGACCGACCGGGTAGCTGTATTTGGCGTTGATGGATGCGTGCGACCATGTGAAGTCCTTGACGCCGGTTTTGTCGTCGAAGTTGTGCTTGCCAAGCAGCAGTTCGGCGGTCCAGGCCCGGTCGATATGGTAGGCCAGATCCAGCATGCCGCTGGCGCCGCGGCGGTAGCGGTTGCTCATGGTCTGCAACGGCATGCTCGCCCCGAGATGGGCGCTGATGCCCCAGGTATAGCGGCGTTGCACCAGGCCGGAGTAGCTGTCCTCATAGACCAACACGTTCCTGGCCTTGATCGTAACCTGCGGATCGGCATCCAGCGCCGCCTGGCTGATCGCGAACTGGCGCTGGTATGCACCGTACAGCATGTCCGTGACCGCGCCCTGCGGTTCTCCTGACGCCAGGGTGATATCCAACTCGTCGCCATAGCCGGGGCCCAAATAATTCTTCGCGGCGTCAAACGGTGTGACGCTGACTCTTACGATTCTCTGATTTCCGTCTTTGCGATTGATAACGGCCGCCTCGCTGTCGGTAGTGCCGGCATCAGGTATGATATCGACGAATTTCTGGAACTCGAGTTCGCGCCGGTAGGCCTCTCCATTGCGTGCCGTGCCGGTGGCGATCACATGAAATTTGTAGATGCCGGGTACAGTGAAACCACTGAACCGGCCGCCGTAAATGCCGTCCCGGGCATAGCCGTCACCGGTGACGCCCGCGTCATTTAAGGTGAACGTCGGCGTCTGTTCGGTGCCGGGCAGTCTGATGTGATTTTTCTGTAGCAGGACATAATTCTTTTTGTCCAGCCTGCTCAGAGGTTCACCCGAGATTTCATCGGGCGCCGTCTTCAGGATATTTTCCGCGACAACATTCACGAAGTGCCAGTTGCCGATAGCGGATTTGGGGCGGGTGACATGCACATCAACGATGGCGCCCGGCAGGCGCCGGTTATTCTCCAGTAGGCGGGCCTCCAGGGTCATGACGTTGCCCGTGACATATTTAGCCTTATCCGTGAGGATGCGCATCTGCAGCGTTGATTTCGGGATGATGCTGTAATTGTAGGTGAGGCTATGGGGCTGCGCGGTGCTGTGCGCTTGCGGATAATGCACCACCAGTTGCCACTCCCCGATGTTGCCGTGCTCACGCAAAATCCGCTCGCTGATAGTGATGGACTTGTAGCCGCCGGCGGAAGTCTGGGGTTCGAACTGCCGGCCTCCGGGGCTGAGTACATGGACATCAAGGGCGTCGCGCACCGTCGCCTCCCAGGACACCGTGAAACTGAGCAGGCTGTCGTGTCCGGTGACCAGAATCTTGCGCATGTGGGTATCCCCGACGTCGATGGTGGCGGCGGGGTCGGTGGTAAAGCTCTGATCCACGACATCCGTGAGAATCTTTTCGAACAGCGGCACCAGGTTCGGGGAGGTCACCGGACTGTCGGTATCGAAGGTGGCGAAGCCGACGGGATTGGAGGGTATGCCGACACCGGTGCCGCTGCTGATGTCCTGTAAGGACTGAAAATTGATATTGTCGGTGCCGGTGCCGACGCCCACGGTGTAGATATGAATGTTGTCCGCGACGAAGGGCTGGAGAAAAGACGTATCCTCGGGCGTGCCGCCGATATTGTGGGCACCGTCGCTGAGCAGCACGATGACTTTCCTGCGGCTGGCCGGGGTCGATGATGCCAGCATGGTGCGCGCCGCCTCAAGGCCGGCGCGGGTCGGCGTGCCGTTCCAGTTTACGGGGATCGACCCAATCGAAACGGTCCCGATCGGTTTGGTCGGCGCGGGATCGCAACTCAGCGGGCATGTCTGGGTATCGCCGATTGCCAATTTCACTGCATTAAAATCCGTGGTCGGCGCCAGACCGGTGGATGGTATCGGTACCGGACTCCAGCGCTTGCCATAGACGCTGGAGGGTGCCGGTTCACCGGGAAAGATCGCGACGCCAACCCGGCTGTCGTTGGCGAACAGCCCAAGCCTGTCCACGAAGGAGGTCGCGGCAAATTTTGCCGCGGCCAGTCGGCTGCAACACTTGCCCTGCATGTCGTGAGCGCTGCCGCTGCGATGCCAACCCATGCTGCCGGAGGTGTCGATGGCCAGAACCACGTCCGCGGGCTGCGCCAGGAGTTGCACATTGATGGTGGCAATGGTTGCGGCCGAAAGTCCGGTGTTGTCGTCGATGGCGACGGTAATGTGACAATCCCGAGGTGTTGTCACGTCTATGGCATCGACCGATGCGGTACCCAGGGTGGTGCCGGAGCCCGAAATCAAGTTCTTGCAGGCTTCCTGGGCAGGATCAACAAGTCCGAAGTTATACGCGTTGATGGCTGGCGGCGTTTGTGATGATGACGCAATCTTTTTAAACACCACCGCGCTGGCTGTGGCATCCAGTATCACACCCTGCTGCTTCGAGGGTACGGCGCCGGGATAGGTGACATCAACGGCGGGTATGGCATGCGCCCAGTGCACGCCGAAATTACCGGGAACGGCGCACGCCGTCGGCGGCATGGCGAGGGTGTCCGGGCACAGATCCCAGGTGCCCGGCGCGCCGGTTGTGCGCAGGGATATCCACAGATTGCTAGTGAACGGCATCGCTACATCGGCCGGCTCGAGGTGGATCCGCAGGCGAGAGTTGGCGATATCATAGGTGTAGCTGACATTGATGCCGCTGCAGGATGTTGCGTTATCGCACACGGTGCCACTGCTGTCCCCTAACCGGGTTTCATGGGCGGGAGCATCGCCGCCCGGCACCAGGATCTCGATTTCCGCTGTCTGCGTATTTTTGACCAGGGAGGTTTCGAAGACCAGCGCACTAGTTTCGTGCGCCTCCAGGTTGTCCCACGGGCCGCCATTAAAAGGATCGGTAATCGACGGCTGCGCGATCACCGGTGCGGGCAGCAGCAGTGACACGCCCACAACCCACGGCGCTACGGAATGTGCTAGTTTCGTTTTCATGTGGCAAGTCTCCCTGTTTGCGAGTTATTACACCGACTGCGCCATGTTTAACGTTTAATGCATGCAGTTCATGGCGGGATCCGTCGTGGCACAGGGTGCCACCGGTGCGTTCGTGCTTGGAAACGGTTGGTCGTTGCGCACCGCCTCAGGGTTGGGCGGTGGCAAGGGTTGCATTGCCGGGTCGTCGGCGAACGTCGCGGGTCTCGCACCCGTGGTGCCGGCATCGCTGGTGTTCAGATGTGGTGGCTTCATCGCGGCGAGGGGTGCCGCCGCCGTTGTCGGCACCGGTATGTCCTGCAGTGCGGGATCGGGCAACGGTTCCGGCAAACCATCTGATGCCGATGCCAGCGTCCGGGGCAGAATATTAATCTTGATCAGCTTTTTATGTTTTGGTTGATCGGTGACGAAGTGGACTACGTAGTTCAGATCCTTGAGGGACTTGCGCACCACCTCTTCGAGCGTGACCCGGGACAGTTTCAGGCTGATCCGTTCAGTCACGGAATTCGGGTTGAATTCGATGTCCGTGTGTGATGTCGCCGCGAGGATCGCCAGAATGTGGCCGAGATCGGTTTCACTGATATTGACCGTGAACAAGCGTGTGTGTGAGTCGTAAGATACCCCGTCATTGGCAGTATCCATATGCGCGGCATGAACGCCCCCGGCCAGTACCAGACAAAACAGCCATATGGTGTTGAAATTCGCCAGACGTCGCGTTCGGTGTTTCATCATCA
>JAHECY010000164.1 GCA_024641505.1 Gammaproteobacteria bacterium | reverse complement strand
CCAGGGTATCCTTATGGGCCCCGGCGATTTTCGCCTGTGCCCAGTCCGGCAGAGGCCCGAATTTGAGTTCGAGCATCTTGGCCAGAAGCGTGGCTTCGCCTTTTTCCATGCCTTCTTTGCGACCTTCCTCCCGGCCTTCCTCCCGGCCTTCCTCCCGGCCTTCCTCCCGGCCTTCCTCCCGGATATCCATCTTCCATTGTTCAATATTCGCTTTCAGCATGTGCTTGACCTCGTCTAAATCTTCCGTTTCCTCGGCTGAAAGGGGTATACCCTTATGCGGGATCACCACCCGCCTGATCCATACGGCAAACGCCCGTCGCAGGGAATGCAGTTCAGGCGTCAGGGTCTGGGCCAGTTCTTCGATGATGCCCAGAATCCGGTCCGGATCTTTGGTGTTTTCCAGCCGAAACACAAACCCGCTTAACGTGCCTGGTTTACCCTCAGGATATCGGCTCTCATCGATCAGATAATAACGCAGATTTGGCTGATAATTCCACAATGGCGTGGATGGGGGCAGAGATATCAAAGGCTTAAGTTCCTGAGCCGCATACCAACGGGTGTTGCCGTTGTACAGGACAACGGGAAAGACCGGGGGCAACTGACCGGCGGCGGAAATAGCCTCTTCTTTGATTAACTGTTCATAGAGCAACAGGGTATAGGTGCCCACCCGCAACGCCATCCACTGATCACAGGTGGACTGAAATTCCAGCAGGATATAAAGATAAATCTCGCGGACAGGATCGTCCAGATAGGGAACGCGCAGGATGATATCGCCATCGCGCCGTTCCAGGGTGTCGGCATGAAACTTGGCATTGACGCGCTGCATTTGCGCGAAATTCAATTGTGGCACAAAGCTCTCGTCGACAAAATGCCGTATGAGATCTTCCACCAGGGCAGGTTCGGCGAAAAGACGGTGGTAACTGCGGTCGTGTTGCTGTTCCATGCGTAGTACATCTCCGAAATAGATAAAAAGGATAGTCTACCAGGTTGAGTTCTGTTTGGCCTATTTGAGCCAGGCGCAACTCACCTTCCCCAATGGCCGTCACAGCGGCGATGTACACGTGCAGTTCTGGACCGCAACCCTATTTCCTATCGCGCCCCGAAAGCGGTGCTGCCCCATTGGTTGTTCGCGGTGCAACCCCAGGGCGTGCAAGTCAGCGGTGAGGTCGCGATCACCTTAGACGTGCAGGCGGGCATCACCAAGGACCAGGAGCGCAAGTACCTCATTGGTTTTGAAGGCGCCGGCCTAAAGACCGACACCACCATCGCCATCACCACCGACTGGCGCGACCAGGACGGCACCCCCCTGCCCCCGGACCTGCTGGGCTACACCGGCCGCCGCGCCAAGATCGTCGGTGATAAGGAATTGGGCAATAAAATCGCCCAGTTTGAAATCCGCCCCGGCCATCACCTGGAGTTCGTGAAACTCACCGGCGAAACCGACCTCGGCACCGATCATTATTATATTCAAGTCGCCGGTGACCCGTCGGAGCGCAACCCCGACTTTACCAGCCTTGGCGCCGGCCCCGGCGTGCTGGAAAAACGCCCGGCGCATTATGTGCCGATCCGGGTCGCCTTTTACGACGAGGCGGAAACCCTGCGCCGCCGTAATGCGCAATATTACGCAGAACAAGAACACATCGTTACCGATCCGCCGAAGGTCGAGTCCGTATTCCGGTGGTATTACCGGCCGGAAATGCAGTTTTCCGTTTACGATCTAAAACTGAAAGACACCAAGGGAGTGGACGGCAAGGCGGAAAACAATACCACGGTATATCAAGACAATACCTTGAAGAATGTCGGCTGTGTCACTGATCCCGCTCAGCCGGACCCGCAAGTGTTGCAAAAGTGTATCGAAGGCATGGACCTGGATTACTACCTGACGGCCAATGCGCAAAGCCCCCTGGACCTGTTCGGCCCGGAAAACACCAAAGACCCGCTCATTTACGGCTACAAGGACGACCTCATCTTCGCCGTCGGCGCCGAGGAAGTCCGGGCTCAAGTGAACGCCGACGGTACCGCTATCTTTATCAATGCCGATCACCTGAACTCCCTGGTGCAGGAAGACTACCTGATGGTGTCCCTGTACCAGAATGCTGATCAGGACAATGCCCTGTGGCAGATGGCCCTGCCCCGTATTTATCTCACCGTGGACATGAACCGGGACGGGCAGCTGATACCGGCAACGGTCAAGACGATGGCGCCGTTGAGTTACCAGTCCCAGGGCGATGCCAAAAAGCTCAGGGAATTGGTTGCGCAGAACGATGTGGACTACGTCACCGCCGATAAACCTTTTGTTTTTTGGCTGAATGATGATTTTGATGTGGTGGAACAGCAATATCTGTTAACGGATTCGACGGGTAACCCTCACCTGAACGCCATCAACAATGACGCGATTACTGAATGCCCGGAAGCGCAGATTCATGACAAATGCGAACTGGTCGATTGAAACAACTTGATCCCGGAAAACGCCGATTACCAGGTACAAGACGGCGAACCGAAGTCGAATACCGATACCACCCGCCGGCAGCGCATCGAAAGCCTGGCGGATCTGGAGGATTTCGCGCCCATGGAGCTGAGAATTTCGCCCTACCAGAAAAACCTGGAAATGAAACTCAAGCTGCGGGCGGTGGGCCTGGAAGTCAACCTTTTTCCCGGATACTGGAGTGATGACAAGACCAAGGAGGTCGAAACCGACTACTTATTTGATTTGGATAAAGCCAGGCAGGCGGTGCGTATTCCAAAAGACGTTAAAAACACGTCGGTGTTTCCCCTTTTACTGGAGGACACCCTGTTGCTGAGTGATGCCATGGCGCAAACCAAAATCATGGAAATACCGTTGGACGAAATCAAAATGTCGATCACGACACCCGACGAAGCCTATGTGCCGCTGATCTTCGAAGGCGTCAGTTCGCGCTACCAGGAGCTGTGCGATGCGCATCCCGACAAATGTTATATCGAAGCTATCATCAGCGTTGAGGTGGACGGCCGTGAGGTGCAAGTGGCGGCGGAGCGGTTGCACATGGTCTTGAAACCCATCGCCAAGTTGTATCAACACTACACCGTTGGCGATAAGGAAGACGGCTATCTGGATGACACATCGACCTTGACCAGTGACAGCCAGACGTATGACCTCAGTCTCGTTCCCACGGTGCATGATCTTGTCGTGCGAAAGGAAGATCGCAAGGATCAGCAGGAACCGGAGCATGTGGTGTTCGTGCACGGCTGGCGCATGCAACGCTGGGAGCGGCGGCGTTTCGCGGAGACGGCGTATAAGCGGCTATACTGGCAGGGCTACCGGGGATATTTTACCTTTTGGAGTTGGCCGACGGAGTGGTTTGATATTAACGCCTATGACAATTTTCTGGTGCAATTATTCCAGGCCCTGAAAGACTACCGCAACTACGACCGCAGTGAAGCAGTGGCGCGGCGGGCGGGGGAATATTTCCTGGACTTTTTGGAATCTCACAACTTAGATGGCCAGAAGAACAATACAATTTCCGTAGTCGCCCACAGCATGGGTAATATCGTCGTATCGGAAGCCCTGCGTAAGGGCCTGGAGCTGAACAAGACAAATGTCATCGATAACTACATCGCCATGCAATCCGCCGAGGCGGCGCACGCCTTTAATCCGGCAGCGCCCAAACGGACCAGTCTTACTACCACCTCTGGATTGATACCCTGTAACGGTGATTGCAACTATAATTACGTGAACTGGAGCACGTCGAATCTATATTATCCACCCACGGCGGGTACCAGTTACCATTGGCCTCTACCGCCGGACTTCTATTCCTATGGTGATGTGGAATCGGCTGCTCTTCTGGGAAACTCAGCCGATCCCGACGAGACCTTGGATCTTGCCTATTTGCTGCCCATACCGCCAGAATACTACCACTGGGGCGTGAAGAAACTTGTGAAAACAAACATGGTAAGTTTTATCAATGGCGACGATGACGCCTTAAGTGGCTGGAAATGGAACCAAATGCTGAAGCCGGACACGGGTACACGCTTTACCCAGAACCTCTATGTACAGGAATATCTGGGTTCGTTGTGGACCGAGCCGGAACCTTTGATCATACTGGACGATGCCGTGGTTGGATCATGGCTGGCGACCAACACATTTGAGATTGATCCCAAGATACGCCTGTCGGAAGAACAACTGGCGGGGGCGGATTTGAACATCGACGATGCCGTTGTGGTGGATTGGAATATGAAAGGCAGCAAGAAAACACCTAACAACCCTGGATTCCCGGATCGCGCGGATATACTTGCTTTTGTCATCCCGGCGCGCAGTTATGCGTTGGGGGCGACGATGAAGCATGGGGTGGAATTTAACGGTGGACTTGATCTTGGGGGAGATATAAACGATCCGGCAAACATTGTCACGCCGATAGGGAAAGGTGGCTATGACCATGCAGCTGCGTTTTTGTCATATAACATGGAGAGGTATTATATTTGGTGGAATTTTATTGATAAGACGCCGATTATCTCAAACAGACGTGATACAGGACAATGGAAGAAACCAGACTAGAGTTTTATACGACGTTTAAGATGATACTTAGGCAAAAACCTACTTGCGCTAGTTTATCGGGATGCTGGTGGATAAATTCCTCTATCACTTACCGCTGTACCGCCAGCATCAGCGATTGCAACAAAGCGGTATTCAGTTGAGCCGTGCAACACTCACTTACCTGGCAAGCCGGGCCATC
>JAHECY010000080.1 GCA_024641505.1 Gammaproteobacteria bacterium | reverse complement strand
ACCATAGGGCTACGCATCGCAATGGTTGAATTTTGAAGCTCCGACCAGGACAGCCAGTGGACGGCAATGATGTCCGGATCGATTGGGGCGTCCGGCAAATGGGCCGCCGGATGGGCATAAAACAGCGCCCGCAGGAACGTCAGTTGGCGCTGTGGGTGGACCCAGTGGTAAAGCCCGATAAGTCCCCGGAGCGTGATGCACCAGCCTGTTTCTTCTTGGGTTTCACGTATTACCGCCTGTTGCAGTGTTTCTCCGGGTTCGACGTGCCCCGCCGGTTGATTTAATACCCGTAAGCCGTTATCTTGCTCTTCCACAAGGAGAAACTTTCCCTCCCGCTGAACCACGGATGCCACAGTCAAACGAATTGAATTTGCCATCATACTCTCCTGGGAATTTGGAAAAAATGCCCCAAATTAGTCACGTCAACATTGAATTTATTGAGTAATACCTTATAATATGCGCTCCCACCATGGAAGGTGCGATAGGGCTTCTAGCCTGAAAAATAAAGCCCCGACCGTGGGGTTTTTTTATAGCCGGTCAGTCGATCCTCTGTGTTGAAGCAGGGGGGTGGTCCGGTTATATCGCAAAGCAGAGGATGTTGTCGATCAGGAGAAGTGGGCCTCGCGCCCATTTTTTGTTTTCTAAGGTGAGGAAAAATGCGCCAGGCTCCGGTACATCTTCAGGCGTTGCTACAGCCGGTCATCGAAGCCATGGGTTACGAGCTGGTGGGTATTGAATACCGGAGCGGGAGTCGCAGCGCATTGTTACGCCTGTATGTTGATCGGGAAGGCGGTATCACGGTGGACGACTGCGCGCGCGTCAGTCATCAAGTGAGCGGCGTGCTGGACGTTGAGGATCCGGTGCACGGTCAGTATACCCTGGAGGTGTCGTCACCGGGCCTGGATCGGCCGTTGTTCAATTTGGAACAATTCAGGCCATATATTGGTAGCAGTGTAAGACTGCTGTTGCGGGAAGCGCTGCAAGGCAGAAGGCGCTTCAAGGGAACGATCAAGGCTGTTCAGGAAAACAGCGTCGTGCTGATCACCGAGGAAGGCGAAGAGGTGATCGCCGAGAGCTTGATAGATAAAGCGAATCTGGTGCCGGACTTTCAACAGCCGGCCGGTAAAGTCTAAGCGAGAGAGATTGGACAATGAACAAAGAAGTGTTGATGGTGGTAGATGCGGTTTCCAATGAGAAAGGTGTCGCCAAGGACGTGATTTTTGAAGCCATCGAGGCTGCTCTGGCAACTGCAACCAAGAAAAAAAATGAACAGGATATCGATGTGCGCGTGAGCCTGGACCGCAAGAGTGGCGAGAGTTCCACCTTCCGTCGTTGGCAGATCATCGCCGATGATGGCGAGATGGAAGCGCCGGACCGGCAGTTGCGATTGATGGACGCACTCGATGAAGATCCCAACGCGCAGGTCGGCGGCTATATCGAAGAACCCATGGAATCCATCCCGTTCGGGCGTATTGCCGCCCAAACCGCCAAGCAGGTTATCGTGCAAAAAGTGCGCGAAGCCGAGCGCGGTCAAATCGTCGATGCCTACAAGGATCGGGTCGGGCAATTGCTCACCGGAACCGTAAAACGTGTCGAACGTAGCGGTATCATTCTCGATCTGGGCGGTAATGTGGAAGCGTTCATCCCACGCGAGGATATCATTCCGCGCGAGTCTATCCGGCCCGGCGACCGGGTGCGCGGCTATCTCAAGGAAGTGCGCAACGAGGCGCGTGGTCCCCAGTTATTTGTCAGCCGTACCGCACCACAATTGCTGGTGGAGCTGTTCAAGATCGAAGTACCGGAAGTCGGCGAAGGCATGATTGAACTCAAGGGCGCCGCGCGTGATCCCGGAGTACGCGCTAAAATTGCGGTTTTTGCCCGGGACTCCCGCATTGATCCGGTAGGCGCCTGTGTCGGTATGCGCGGTTCACGGGTACGCGCCATATCCAATGAATTGGCGGGTGAGCGCGTGGATATCGTGCTCTGGGACGAGAATCCCGCGCAGTTCGCCATCAATGCCATGGCGCCGGCGGAAGTGGTGTCGATTCTGGTGGACGAGGAGTCCCATAGCATGGACGTGGCGGTAGTCGAGGAGAACCTGTCCCAGGCGATTGGCAAGGGCGGACAGAATATTCGCCTGGCCAGTGAAGTTACCGGCTGGAATCTCAATGTAATGAGTGAGAAACAGGCGACGGACAAGGGCGAGGCGGAAGCGGAAGCCCTGCAGAAGATGTTCATGGAGGATCTCAATGTAGACGAGGAAGTCGCCGCCATCCTGGTACAGGAAGGTTTTTCCTCGGTCGAGGAAGTTGCGTATGTGCCAGCCAAGGAAATGTTGCAGGTGGAAGAATTCGATGAGGACATCGTCGAGGAGTTGCGCAACCGCGCCAAGGATGTGCTGCTGACCAAAGCCATCGCGCAACAGGAAAAGTTCGGTGATGTCGAGCCGGACCAGGACCTGCTGACCATGGAAGGCATGGACGAAGCGCTGGCTTACACTCTGGCCGGCGCGGGCATCTGTACCATGGAAGATCTGGCGGAACAGTCGGTTGATGAATTGATGGAGATCGAAGGCATGGATGCGGAACGGGCCGCCAGTCTGATCATGAAAGCACGGGAGCCCTGGTTCCGGGAAGAGCAGGTCAGCAATTAGTCATTCGGGTTTTGTGCCATGGTGCCGTGGCGAAAATGCAGGATGCCGCGGATTATCATTACTGGAAACATAAGAGTTGATATATATGTCAGAAGTGACGGTTAAACAGTTTGCGCAGGATGTCGGTATACCTGTGGAAAGATTGATGACGCAGCTCAGTGATGTGGGCGTATCCATCAAGGATGCCGAACAGACCATCAGCGTGGATGAGAAAATGCGGCTGCTGAATTACCTGCAGGAGAAGTCCGGCACTACCGCCAAGCTGGCGGTGGGCACAGAACCGAAGAAGGTCACATTAAAGCGCAAATCGGTCAGCGAACTCAAGGTTTCCAGTACTCAGGGCCGGGCCAAGACGGTAAGCGTTGAAGTACGCAAAAAACGCACGTATATGAAGCGCAGCGATGTCGAGGCGCAGCGTCAGCGGGAAGAGCTGGAAGTCAAGGCTCGCGAGGAGGCCGAAGCGGCGGTTCGTGAGCAGGAATTGAAAGCCAGAGAAGTCGTCGCGGAGGTTGTCGTGGAAGCACCCGCCGCGCCGATCGTCGAGGAAGAGGTCGCGCCGGTGACACCCGTTGAACCGGTGGTTGAGCCGGTGGTACCTGAAGTCGCGACCACCACGCCGGCGAAAGAAGTCAAAAAGAAGGATAAGCCGCCGCATCGTCGTGAAGGCGGTGAAAGTGAAGCGGATAAACGCAATAAACGCGGCAAGGGTGGTCGTCGTGTGGAGGAAGAGGGGCGTGGTGAACTGCACATCGCCGCGGATAAGACCGGCCGTCGGCGCAAGAAAACCCGCATGGGTGGCGGTGGCTCTGCAAAACGTACCTCGGAACATGGATTTGAAATGCCTACTGCACCTATGATTCGCGAAGTTGCCATACCGGAAACCATTACTGTCGGCGATCTTGCGCAAAAAATGTCGGTGAAAGCCGCGGAAGTTATCAAGGCCATGATGACCTTGGGCAGTATGGTGACTATCAACCAGGTGCTTGATCAGGAAACCGCGGCAGTGGTGGTGGAAGAAATGGGGCATAAAGTCAAGCTGCTCAATGAAAGCGCCCTTGAGGACAGTTTAGGGATCGCCATCGAATCCGTCGGTGAAGCCGTTACGCGCGCGCCGGTGGTGACCATCATGGGTCACGTTGATCACGGCAAGACATCCTTGCTCGATTATGTGCGACGCACCAAGGTGGCCGCGGGTGAGGCCGGCGGAATCACGCAGCATATCGGTGCGTACCATGTTGAGACCGAGCGGGGCATTATCACTTTTCTGGATACCCCCGGTCATGCGGCGTTCACGCAGATGCGTGCCCGTGGCGCCAAGGTAACCGATATCGTAATCCTGGTGGTGGCGGCCGATGATGGTGTGATGCCGCAAACCAAAGAAGCGATTCAGCATGCGCGCGCCGCCGGCGTGCCGATGATCGTCGCTGTCAATAAAATCGATAAGCCGGAAGCAAATGCCGACAAGGTGATGCAGGAACTGGGGCAAGAGGAAGTCATCCCTGAAGAATGGGGTGGCGATACCATGTTTGTGCGGGTTTCCGCCAAGACCGGTGACGGTATCGACAGCCTGTTGGAAGCAATTCTGTTGCAGGCGGAAGTCCTGGAGTTGCGGGCGGTGCCGGACGGCCCCGCGCGCGGTATCGTTATCGAATCGCGGCTCGACAAGGGACGGGGTCCCGTGGCCTCGGTGCTGGTACAAAGCGGCATGTTGCGCAAGGGCGATATCGTACTTACCGGCCGTGAATATGGCCGGGTGCGCGCCTTGCTGAATGAGGCCGGTCATACTGTGGATGCCGCTGGACCATCCATACCCGTGGAATTGCTGGGACTCTCCGGCATGCCCAATGCCGGCGATGAGGTGATCACCGTGGCCGATGAGCGCAAGGCGCGGGAAGTGGCATTGTTCCGTCAAGGCAAATACCGGGATGTGAAATTGGCCAAGCAGCAGGCCGCCAAGCTCGAGAACATGTTCTCGCAGATGGAAGAAGGCAAGGTCAATATTCTCAATCTGGTGTTGAAAGGTGACGTCCAGGGTTCCGTGGAAGCTTTGTCGGATTCCCTGACCCGGTTGTCGACCAGCGAAGTGGCGGTCAAGATCGTCGCCAGTGGCGTCGGTGGTATCACCGAGTCGGACGTGCACCTGGCGGTGGCATCCAATGGCGTAATCATCGGTTTTAACGTGCGTGCCGACGGCGTTGCTCGGCGGTTGATCGAAGAAGAAGGCGTGGACCTGCATTATTACAGCGTCATCTACGATGCCATCGAAGAAGTGAAGCGGGCGCTTACCGGCATGCTGGCGCCGGAATTCAAAGAAGAGATCATTGGTCTGGCGGAAGTGCGCGATGTATTTACGTCGCCCAAGATCGGCAGTATCGCCGGTTGCCTGATCGTGGAAGGCGCGGTCAAACGCAACAATCCCATCCGTGTGCTGCGCGACAACGTGGTTATTTTCGAGGGCGAGTTGGAGTCTTTGCGTCGTTTCAAGGATGACGTCAATGAGGTACGCTCCGGTACCGAATGCGGTATCGGCGTGAAAAAATACAATGACGTGAAAGTCGGCGACCAGATCGAGTGTTTTGAGCGGGTGCAGGTGAAAAGGACGTTGTAAGCCATGGCCAAAGCGTCACCCCGCGCCCGGCAGATCGGTGACCAGATGCACCGTGAGCTTGCGCAGTTACTGCAATTCCATCTCAAGGATCCGCGCGTGGGCATGGTGACCGTTACCGCCGTGGAGGTCAATCGGGATCTGGACTTTGCCAAGGTCTTTGTCACCATCCTGCAACAACACGGCACGCGTGCCGAGGTGATCAAGATTCTCAATGCCGCGGGCGGGTTCCTGCGCAAGGAGATGGCGCGCCGCATTCGTCTGCGTATCATGCCCAAACTGGAGTTTGTCTATGATCAATCGTTGGAGCATGGTAATTACATGTCGTCCCTGATTGATGCCGCCGTCGCCGGCGATGCCGCCGGCAAGCAAGATGAAGAAGAATGATGTGCCGTTACACGCACAGTATTTATGAAATTTTAGTTGTATGAGGAATAAACGTTGACCAGAAGAAGCTCCGGACGCCCGATCAACGGCATCCTGTTACTGGATAAACCGGTGGGCATGAGTTCCAATCATGCGCTCCAGAAGGCAAAACGATTACTGCGTGCCCGCAAGGCGGGTCATACCGGCAGCCTGGATCCCCTGGCCAGCGGTTTGCTGCCCTTGTGTTTCGGCGAGGCGACCAAGGTGTCCGGTTATCTGCTGGATGCGGACAAGACCTACCAGGCAAGTATTCGTTTGGGGGTCACGACCAGCAGTGGTGACAGCGAAGGCGAAGTGATCGACACGTCTGCGGTGCCGGCCCTGCAGGAAAAAATGGTGCGTGACGTATTGATGGGTTTTACCGGTGAGATTTCCCAGATTCCACCGATGCACTCGGCCATCAAACGCGATGGCGTGCCACTCTACCGTTTGGCGCGTCAGGGTATAGTCGTCGAGCGCGAGCCGCGTGTGGTTTGGATTCATGAGCTTACGTTGTTGCAACTGTCGGCGAATGAGCTTGAGGTCTATATTCGTTGCTCCAAGGGCACCTATATCCGCAGTCTGGCCCAGGATATCGGCGCTGCACTGGGTTGTGGTGGTCACATTTGCGCCCTGCGGCGTTTGGGATCGGGTCCCTTCGACATTGAGGACGCGATTACCCTTGATAAATTGGAGCTGCTGGCACGGGAAACCCCGTCGGCTGCCGATGATTTGTTGTTACCCATGGAAAGTGCGTTGACAAATTGGCCGGATGTGAAGTTAACCGATGACGCGGCTTACTATATGCGGAAGGGGCAGCCGGTCTTCATCCCACGGGTGGCCGCTGATGGCTGGGTGCGACTCTCCACCGATACGGGTTTTTTTGGTATCGGTCAGGTGATGGACGATGGCCGGGTGGCGCCCCGGCGTATCATCGGCAGTCGTGCCTGAAGGATTTATCCCTTGAATTACTGATAATATTCAAAGGTTTTTCTATTTTGTCTTGTCCGTCGGGGGCAACAAAGGTAATATACGCCCCTGCTAATAAGGTCATTTAACTGGAGTTTTTTCTATGGCACTCACCGCTGCAGCAAAGGGGCAGGTCGTTAAAGATTATCAGCGTGGTAACGCTGATACCGGTTCCACCGAGGTTCAAGTGGCACTGCTTACCGCCCGTATCGAAGATCTTTCCGAACATTTCAAAAAGCATACCCATGACCATCATTCTCGTCAGGGGTTGCTGCGTGTCGTCAACAAACGCCGCAAATTGCTCGATTACTTGAAGAATACCAATCTGGAGCGCTATCGCGAACTGATCGCGCGCCTGGGATTGAGAAAGTAACACACGGCACCCCCGTTGTTCCGCATCTTTTAAACTCAACCGTAAATAGGTCTATGGAAGCGAATCTACCCTCATACGTTAAAACCGTGCAATATGGTGACCATGTTGTGAAACTTGAAACCGGCGCTGTTGCCCGGCAAGCCACCGCCGCCGTGATCGCGAGCATGGGTGATACCGTGGTTCTGGTGTCAGCTGTTGCAGTCGAGGAAGCCAAGGTAGGGCAGGATTTTTTCCCCCTGACGGTGAATTACCAGGAGCGGACTTACGCCGCGGGAAAAATCCCGGGCGGCTTCTTCAAGCGCGAAGGGCGTCCTTCGGAAAAGGAAACGCTGACCAGCCGTTTAATCGACCGACCGATCCGGCCGCTGTTTCCAAAAGGGTTCGCCAACGAAATTCAGATCGTCGCCACCGTGGTGTCACTGGATCCGAATATTGATCCGGATATCCCCGCGATGATCGGTGCTTCGGCGGCATTGTCCTTGTCCGGCGTTCCGTTCATGGGTCCCATCGGCGCAGCGCGCGTAGGCTACAAGGACGGGCAGTATCTGCTGAATCCCGGCATGAAGGATATTGCGGATTCCGATCTGGATCTGGTGGTAGCGGGGACCGAAGGTGCGGTACTCATGGTGGAATCTGAAGCGCGCGAGTTGTCGGAAGAAGTGATGCTGGGCGCGGTGATGTTCGGCCACGAAAAGATGCAAGTCGTTATCAAGGCGATTAAGGAAATGGTTGCGGAAGTGGGCCGTCCGAAATGGGAATGGCATGCCTCGGCCAAGGATGCCGGTCTGGTCGCGGCGGTGAAAGCCGCCGGTGAAGCGGATATGATCGGTGCCTACCAGATCGCGGAAAAACAAACCCGTTATACGCGCCTGGATGAGATTCGTAGCGCCATTGTCGCCCAGCTGGCGGCGGAAGACAGCGACCCCCATTGGCCGGAAGCCCAGGTTGGCAATGCCATCGAAGACCTGGAAAAACAGATTGTGCGCGGACGCATTATCGCCGGCGAAAAGCGTATTGATGGTCGTGATACTCGCACCGTGCGCCCGATTTATATCAAAGTCGGCATATTGCCTCGAGTGCACGGTTCCGCATTGTTCACCCGGGGTGAGACCCAGGCGCTGGTCGTGACCACGCTGGGTACGGAACGTGATGCCCAGATGATTGACGCCATCGAAGGGGAACGCAAGGATCCCTTTATGCTGCACTACAATTTCCCCCCTTACTGTGTCGGCGAAACCGGCATGGTCGGCAGTCCCAAGCGGCGTGAAATTGGCCATGGCCGACTTGCCAAACGTGGTGTGATCGCGGTTATGCCCAAGGGCAAGGAGTTTCCTTACAGCGTACGCGTGGTGTCGGAGATTACCGAGTCTAACGGCTCCAGCTCCATGGCATCCGTGTGTGGCACCAGCTTATCGTTGATGGATGCAGGCGTACCCGTGAAAGCGCCGGTGGCGGGTATCGCCATGGGCTTGATCAAAGAACAGGACAAATTCGCCGTACTGTCCGATATTCTGGGTGATGAAGATCATCTGGGTGATATGGATTTTAAAGTGGCCGGCACCAGCGATGGCGTCACCGCGCTGCAAATGGATATCAAGATCGACGGTATCACCCGCGAAATCATGGAAAAGGCTCTGGCTCAGGCGCAGCAAGGCCGTTTGCATATTTTGGGCAAGATGAATGAAGTTATTGCCCGTTCCCGTGAGGAAATGTCTGATTATGCTCCGCGTATTCTGACCACCAAGATTAATCCGGACAAGATCCGCGATGTTATCGGCAAAGGCGGGGTCACCATTCGATCCATTACCGAGGAAACCGGTACCAGCATTGATATCGACGATGATGGCACGGTACGCATTGCTTCCGTGGACAATGCCGCCGCCCAGGAAGCCTTGCGCCGCATCGAACAGATTACCGCTGACGTGGAAGTCGGGGGTGTCTACGAGGGCCGTGTCAGTAAGCTCATGGATTTTGGCGCGTTCGTCAATATCCTGCCGGGCAAGGACGGTTTGGTGCATATCTCCCAAATTTCCGATGAGCGCGTGGAGAACGTCAGCGACAAGCTCAGCGAAGGGGAGATGGTGAAGGTCAAAGTGCTGGAAATCGACAAGCAAGGACGAATTCGTCTGAGCATGAAGGCAGTCAATCAATAAACCGAAGTTCATAAAAACAAAAGAGGGGCGTATATCGCCCCTTTTTTTGTTTGTAATCAGCATGTTGGCAATGGCGCCCGGTACCGGTGCGGTGGCCGCAAAGTTTCAGCTCGGCCACGGATTGCGGTAAGCTTGTCGAATGGCGACTGAGTGTTTTAAGTCGACATGACTGTGGGTGTCACGGGAGTAAGGTAATGAGTGTACAGCAGAAGTATTCGGTGGTCTGGTTGGTGTCCCATTTTTTCATGGGCGTTGCGGTTTCATGGTTGATTTTTGTGTTTGTCGTCGGCGAGAGCCAAGCCAATAAGTATGAAGCCCTGATCGCCAACACACAGACGGAAAATATATTGTATCGAGAAAAATTACGATTCATGGAAGATGAGCTGCGTGCGGTACGTGCCGATAACGATCGCCTGCTGATCTGGTTGCAGACCAAACCGGACAGTATTCCTTATTATGAGAAACAGATTGAAGGTTTGACACGGGATAATAAAGATTTGACGGATAAAATCGCCATGTTTCAGAAGAAGGTGACGCCCCAGGGCTGGACCGCGATCAGTGCCGAAGACAAGAGCAAGGAGGATTTGTACTCGCATACCTCGAAACTCAAAGTGGGTGAATCGTTGGATGACGGAATTACCGGTGTTGCCATTGCGCTCACCGATATCAAGCATGATTTTACCGCGGAGGTCACGCTGCGTATGCCTACGGGCGAATCCAAACAAATCGTCGGCGTGAAAGCCGGTGCTTCCTGGCTGTTTGAAGTGAATGCGAAAAAATATCGGCTTGGCTTACGCAAGGTGGATTGGTTCAGTCAGTCCGCGGAAGTGGAAATTCTTCAAATATCAATAAATTAGGGAGTGCGCGCGTCACCATGACGGACCTCGCGCGGTGTGCGGCTTTATATTTATCCACGGCCGGTGGCATAATAGGCCCCCTTGAATCGAGTGATAGACAGGAGCAAGTAATGGGGAAATTGTTAATGGGTTTGGCGGTGGTGCTGGTGTTGTCGCCGCTGGCCGCGTGTGACCAGAAAACAGAGAATACGGTGCAACCGCAGGCTAAGTCTCATTTCGTCAAGCCGCCGGAACAGGTGTTGGCAGTGCTGGAAACCGGTACCGATGTGCCTTTGGATCACCCCTCCGTCAGCCGGTTTCGGACACTGCTCGATAGCGTCGTTGCCAAGTGCGTCAACGACCGAGAGGATATTACGTCGTCGTTGATTGAAATCCAGACGGTACTGGAGAACAAAGGCATCGATATCACGCTTAGCGAATTGCTGGATCGCATCGACAGCAACATGCCCGAGTTGCCCGACGGACGCCGACTTGATTTTAATCAGGTCGCGGCATCGTTTCGCGGTTTGGCCACGGCCACGCCGCAAGATTAAGCAGAGCGGTATTTAGCGTCGTCAGGCGCACCTTCGAGTTCAATAATTGCTGGGGAGGGATATGCACAACCAAGCGCCATCGTTTCCCGCCCGTTACTGGCATACCCTTGAAGATCAGCGAGTGCAATGCGATGTGTGCCCGCGTTTCTGCCGTCTGCACGAAGGACAGCAGGGCCTGTGTTTCGTGCGCGCCAATCAAGGCGGCAAGCTGGTGCTGACCACCTATGGCCGGTCCAGCGGCTATTGCATCGATCCGATTGAAAAAAAGCCGTTAAATCATTTTCTACCGGGGAGCGCGGTGCTGTCGTTTGGTACCGCGGGTTGTAATCTCGCATGTAAATTCTGCCAGAACTGGGACATCAGTAAATCCCGCGAAGTGGATACGCTTGCGGATGAGGCGTCACCGGAACTCATCGCGCGTGCCGCCAAGGCATTGGGGTGCCAGAGCGTGGCCTATACCTACAACGACCCGGTGATTTTTCTGGAGTACGCGGTGGATGTGGCGCGCGAGTGCCGTAAACTCGATATCAAGTCCGTTGCGGTGACCGCGGGTTATATCTGTCCGGAACCGGCGCGGGAGTTTTTTCAGTATATGGATGCGGCCAATGTGGATCTGAAATCCTTCAGCGAGGATTTTTATTTCAAGATCGCCGGTGGTCATTTGCAACCGGTGCTGGATACCCTGGTGTATCTGAAGAAAAAGACAAATGTTTGGTTAGAGCTCACCACCTTGTTGATCCCCGGTGAAAACGATACAGACGAGGAAATCGATGCCATGACCCAATGGGTGGTATCGGCACTGGGATCCGATGTGCCCATGCACTTTACCGCGTTCCACCCGGATTGGAAAATGCTCGATCATGCGCCGACGCCACTGGCGACGCTGAGCCGAGCACGTGAGATCGCGCGGAAAAATGGTGTACGCTACGCCTACACCGGCAATGCCCATGACCGGGTCGGGGGCAGTACGCTATGCCACAAATGCGGCGCCACGCTGATCGACCGAGATTGGTATGAATTGTTGGGTTGGAATCTTGATGCGCAAGGTCACTGCCGCGCCTGCGGTACGCCTTGTGCCGGTGTGTTTGCCGCTACGCCTGGTAATTGGGGAGCAAAACGACAACCGGTGCGGTTACGGGATTTTGTCTGATCCATGTGTAATTTATTCGCCCAAGCCCACGCCTGTCTGATGGCGCAGGACGCTGCCGAGAAAGTCTTGCTCAGCCGCATCACAGCCGCCGGTTTTCGTAACGGTGATACCCATGTTGCACCGTGGCAACAAGTTACTGCCATCCCGGAGCCCGGGCGGCCGGCACGGCCGCAACTGGTGAACATCAAGCATCTGTCACCGCGTAAGTTGGGCAGCAGTGCCGGACATGCCGCCTTGATTCATTCCATTGTGCATATCGAATTCAATGCCATAAACCTTGCATGGGACGCGGTCTATCGCTTTCGGGATATGCCAGCGGCCTATTACGCGGATTGGGTGCGTGTCGCGGATGAGGAAGCCTATCATTTCGTGTTGCTGCGCCGTCACCTGCAAACATTGGGGTACGATTACGGGGATTTTCCGGCACATGACGGTTTGTGGGATATGGCCCAGGCGACGCAGGACGATGTACTATTACGCATGGCGATTATTCCCCGGGGCATGGAGGCACGGGGTCTGGATGTGACGCCGGAGATTATGCGACGCCTGCGGGGGATTGGTGATCTCGACGCGGTGGCGATATTGGAGATCATCCTGCGTGATGAAATTGGGCATGTGGCCGTCGGTACCCGCTGGTTCGATTACGAATGCCGGCAGCGGCGCGTGTCCCGGGATGAGTTGTTTCCCCAGTTGGTGTCCCGTTACCTGAGTGGCGGCGTACGCAAGCCTCTGCACCTGGACGCCAGGCGGCAGGCGGGATTTAGTGAGCATGAATTGGCATGGTTGGCAGGAGGATCTTAGTTTGCGTTTTTCTATGAAGGTATTCCGGGTGTTCATGCCCCTGTTATTTCTCGCCGGGTGCGGCGGTGGCCCCGTTCAGGAAACAGCTCCGGGGGCGGAAACAGTGCCGGTCGGTGCGGGTGGCAACGCTCAGAAAGACTCTATACCGGGCACCGTGCTGATCTTTCACGAAAAAGAACCTGACAATGAGGGACATCGCGTTGTCTTTTTCGTTAATCCCGATATCATGCGCATCAATGATTGGCAGGAGGTCGATGATTTTATCCTGTTCGATCGGAAGACTCAGACGATCTACAACGTAGTGAAGAAAGATGCCACGATTCTCATGATTAAGCCCCGGCCGGTGGATATCAAGTCGCCCCTCGCGTACGAAATAAGGGAAGAGAAGCAAAAGAGCGCGGCAGCGGCGTCGGCCAATGGCAATGATGCGTTCCACTATAAATACATGATCGGGGACCGGGAATGTTACAACGCCGTATCCCTGGACGGTTATCAGGAAGACGTGGTGGCGGCACTGAAAGAGTTTCGCACCGTGCTCGCCGGCGAACACGCCAAGACAATTGGCAGTACGCCGGTGGAGATGCTCGATGCCTGTGACCTGGCGATGAACATCTTCGAGCCCACACGCTATATCGAAAAGGGATTTCCGTTGCGCGAATGGGACAGCAAAGGCTATCAGCGCTTTCTGGTGGATGTGAGAAACAATGTGGTTTCAGCACCGGAATTGATGGTGCTGCCGGAGACCTACCAGCGTTACGAAATCACCGGTGGTGGGCATTAGCCGGCGGTGGTTTCACGAAAACGTTTCCAATTGGAAATTTCCGTCGTTGTATACCAGGACGCTGCCCTGTTCATACCAGGCTCCCAATACCAACCGTTGGTGAAGCACGCCCCGGTGTTGAAAAGTGTGAGTTCCCGGCCGATGGGTGTGGCCGTGAACTAGCATGGATGCCGCGTGATCGTGCATGAATTGCACGACAGTGGCCTGGTTCACGTCCATGATAGCTTCGGATTTTGCGCTGGTGTGCGCGACACTTTCTGCCCGGTACTGCCGGGCGATTTCCAGGCGCTGCGCCAAGGGTAAGGTCAAAAAGTCGCGCTGCCATTGCGGGTCGCGCATTTGTACGCGCAACCGCTGATAAGCGACATCGTCTGAGCAAAGTAAATCACCATGGGTCAGCAGCACCCGTTGGCTGTCCAGGGTGATGACTGTCGGGTCGGTCAGCAGCGTGGCGCCGGTGGCCCGGCAGAATGTGGTGGCGAGCAAAAAATCGCGGTTGCCGTGCATCAGGAATACGGCGGTGCCGTGATCCGAGAGGCCTTGTATCGCGGCCGTAATTGCCGCGTAGGGGGCACCGGCCTGGGGGTCACTCAGGACGTCGTCGCCAACCCAGGATTCGAAAAGATCACCCAGGATATACAGTGCTCGCGCTTGACGTCCCTGTCCGGCGAGAAATTCGAGAAATAAACGGGTACTGAGAGGATGCTCACTGCATAAATGCAGATCGGAGATGAATAAGACCATCATCTGGCCGAATCTGGAGCCTTATCTACCAACCGCACCGCTTTGTCCTTCAATGGTGGCTTTGATGATCCGTACTTCCTCCTGGGGAACATCTTTGGGGAACATGCCGCCACGGCCGGTAGGGATCTTACGGATTTTATCCACCACATCCATACCTTCGACGACTTTGCCGAACACGGTATATCCCCAACCCTGCATCGTGGGTGCGCGGAAGTTCAGGAAATCATTGTCCACGACATTGATAAAAAACTGCGAAGTGGCGGAGTGAGGCATATTGGTGCGAGCCATGGCGATGGTGCCGCGATCGTTCTTCAGCTCATTGTTGGCTTCATTTTCCACGGGATCACGGGTGGGTTTCTGGGTGAAGTCCGAGGTATAGCCACCGCCCTGAATCATGAAACCATCGATGACTCGGTGAAAAACGGTGCCGTCATAAAACCCTTCTTTTACATAGCGGAGAAAATTCACCACTGTTTTCGGGGCTTTGGCCTCGTTCAAGGTGACAACGATGTCTCCCAAGTTGGTTTGCATGCGCACCCGGGGTGACTGATTTTCGGCCATTACCCAGGAACTGCTGAGTGTCAAAACGAACAGGATAAATGCGCGAGTCATATTTGTGGTCATCTCCCAATCCCTTTCTTATGCTGTATTTAGCCGGTTATCATAAACTGTTTGCTTTTAATTCAAAAGCTCCCTACGGTGATATCGTGCTTTGTAACCACAGTGGCTTTTCGGTACCATGCCGTAGCTGGTGAATACTAACTGTTTTGGGCGCCCGATGCCCCGTAATCCTCCGGAATCTGATGCAGCATGCTAGAAATCTTCAATAATCTCACCCGGCGCAAAGAGCCCTTCACACCGATTAATCCGCAAAATATTCGTATGTATGTCTGCGGCATGACGGTTTATGACCTCTGTCACTTGGGACACGCTCGGGTACTGGTGGTGTTTGATGTGGTCAGTCGCTATTTACGGCGCCTTTACGGTGATAAGCATGTCACTTATGTGCGCAATATCACTGATATTGACGATAAAATAATCAGGCGTGCCAATGAGAATCATGAACCCTTCGGCGCCCTGACCCAGCGCTATATCGACGAAATGCACCAGGATACCGCAGCACTGGGAGTGTTGCCGCCGGATGTGGAACCCCGGGCGACCCACCATATGGATGAGATCATCGCCATGATTGAGGCGCTGGTCGGCAATGGCTTTGCTTACGTTGCGCCCAATGCCGATGTGTATTACGACATCAGCAAGTTCGCAGCCTACGGCCGCCTGTCCGGTAAGCAGATCGAGGACCTGCGCGCCGGCGCTCGCGTGGAGGTGGACGAGAGTAAACGCGATCCGCTGGATTTTGTATTGTGGAAATCCGCAAAACCCAATGAACCGGCATGGAAGAGTCCCTGGGGACCGGGGCGTCCAGGTTGGCATATCGAGTGTTCCGCAATGGCGACCCATTGTTTGGGTAACCACTTCGACATACATGGTGGTGGTATGGACTTGCAGTTTCCCCACCACGAAAATGAAATTGCCCAGTCGGAGGGTGCCAGCGGCAGCAAGTTTGTCAATGTGTGGATGCACAATGGATTTGTGCGCGTGGACGACGAGAAAATGTCGAAGTCCCTGGGCAACTTTTTTACGATACGCGAGATCCTGGAAAGGTATGATGCGGAAGTAGTGCGTTATTTTATTCTCGCCAGTCATTACCGCAGCCCTCTGAATTATTCAGATCAGCACCTGGATGCCGCGCGCAACGCGTTAACCACTCTGTATACGGCATTGCGCCACGTCGCGGCGCCGGCAGCGGCGCTCAGCAATGATTACAGCGCGCGCTTCTACGCGGCGCTGGATGACGATTTCAATACCCCGGAGGCCGTGGCCGTGTTGTTCGAGTTGGCGCGGGAGGTCAATCGCGCGCGTGATGGCGACCGGGCGCGTGCGCAACAACTGGCCGGGCAATTGATATTTCTCGGTGGCGAGCTTGGTTTATTGGATCGTGACGCCACGACTTTTTTCCAGGGGGTGGATGCCACGACTCAGGATGCTGCGGCGATCGAAGCGTTGATCGTCAGGCGCAATCAAGCGCGCAAAGACCGGAATTTTCAGGAAGCCGACCGGATACGCGGTGAACTGGATGCGTTAGGCGTCGTGCTTGAGGATGGCGCGCAGGGGACGACCACCTGGCGTAAGAAATAAACAACACAACGCCACCTCTGTGCATGGCATGCCGCGACGGGCTGAGCCATGCGCGGTTGGGACGCCTCAATCGTCCTGGGAAGGACCCGCAAGGTAGGTCGCGATATCGTCGAACATGAAGCCGCACACTTCGACGGTGCCTTTCTTGCCTTTCACTGCGATTTCCGAAGTCTTGCCCTGCCACATGGGTTTGGGCAAGTACTGGAATGATGCCCGGCTTAACACCATGTCTTTGAGCAATTCCTTGGTGGAACTTTCCAGACGGAAGGCCAAGTTGACCGCATCACCGATGGCGGTGTTATCGCGGCCCACGCCGACCGCCGCTTGTCCCGTGTTGATGCCGACACCAATGGCGAGGGGACGGGGCAAGCCGGGATTCTGGATATTGAGGTCATGGGTCACCCAGTGAATGGCGATGGCGGTGCGCAAGGTATCGAGTACCGCGTCTCGGGCGCTGGTGCTGGTTTCCCATCGGGCATAGACGCAATCGCCGATAAATTTGTCAACCACACCATGGTGGGCTTGCACGCAGTCACTGACACAGCGGAACCATTCCGTCATGATTTTGGTAAGAGTTTTAATGGGAATTTCTTCCGAGAGGCTGGTAAAGCCCCGAATATCGGAAACCAGAATGGTGATCTGCCGGATTTCCAGATTGGTGACAACCACAGTAGTGTCTTCTTCCGTGGCTTGTCCACTCTGCTGTTGTTGGGTGCGAACCTGATGAAAGTCGAACAGGGTAGAGCCGATGGCGAAACGATCCCCGTTATGAAGCATTACCGGCGTGGCGATTCGCTTGCCATTGATATGACTGCCGTTAGCGCTGCCACTGTCCATTAAATAGTAGTCTTCGTCGCCCAACAGTCTGACGATGGCGTGATTCCGTGACACCAGGGGATCAGCCAGTACGATGTTATTCATTTTGTCCCGGCCGATGGTCAGTACCGGAAGACAGTCCACCTTGTGGGTTTCTTCAAGTGCGATATAGGTCAAAGATGCTGTCATGGTATCGCTTTTGCATTAAGGTTCCGAGGGGGAAATCCTTACGGACTATCCTAGTCAATTTAACTTCCCCAGTATATCCCGAAATACCGGCGTTGCGCCGACCGTGGACAAAGGTAATGGAAAATGAACTCTGGTAATATGCAGTATTTAACATATCCGGAAATTTTACTATGAATAAGCCGTTTGGCATCGTCATTCCTGCGTACAACGAGGCTCGGACCATCCGATCCATCGCCGAGAAGTGTTTACAATACGGTGCGTTGGTCATTGTTGTCGACGATGGCTCCAGTGATGGTACCGCAGAGGAGCTTTCCGGTCTGGATGTGGTGCTGTTGCGTAATGAGGTCAATATGGGCAAGGCGGCGACCTTGTGGCGCGGGCTGGAGGAGGCTTTGGCGCGGGGCGCGGAGGGGATTATTTCCCTGGATGGGGACGGCCAGCATCGCCCAGAAGACATTCCCCGGTTCCTTAAGGCCTGGGAACAGCATCCCGATCATATTATCATCGGTTCGCGCCTTGCCGATAAGCGGGCATTTCCACCCAAAAGATATTATGCCAATAAAGTGGCTAATTTTTGGATATCCTGGGCTGCCGGGTACCCCATCGAAGATTCCCAGTCGGGTTTTCGCTTGTATCCCGCGGTGTTAATGCAGGGGCTGAATCTGCGTCGTACACGACAGAGCAGCTTTGTATTCGAAAGCGAGATTCTTATTGCCGGCGCGCGCCGCGGTATTCGCAGCTATGCCATTCCAATTGCTGCGGTTTATGCGGATGGCGCGCGCCCCAGCCATTTCAGCTCCGTCCTCGATATCGTGCGTATCACCCGCATGGTGGCCTGGCGTTTGATCTCCGGTGGCCTGTGCCTGCCGGGCTTATTCCGCGCCACCTATGGTCCGTATATGTCAAAAGAACGCATTGCTTCGATCTGCGGTGATGGCTGGAGCATGCTGGTGCTGTCGATGCTGGTGATGGTGGGAAGTCTGGGGCTGACGGCCCTCTGGGTTGGCCGCATGGTATGGCGTGAAGCCCGTTACACGGTGGCGCCATTGGAGCCGGTAATCTGCGCCCTGGTGATGGCCAGGAAGCTGCACGGGGGGAAAGTGACGAGTGACTACCGGGCGCGCTTGACTCGAGCCGCGTGCCTGTATACTACGGGCGAGGGTAAGTTGATCCTGCTGGGGGGG
>JAHECY010000079.1 GCA_024641505.1 Gammaproteobacteria bacterium | reverse complement strand
ATTACGCACCGGGTTTTTTCGTTGGTACGAAGAGTGGCTTGCCAAATAAAGAACGGTGCGTAATACGCACCCTACGCACCGCTGATGTGGGGCGTGAGAGGATCTAAAAACGCCTCTGCCTCTGCCTCTGCCGCTGCCGCTGCCGTTGACGTGGTAGGGTGCGTATTACGCACCGGCTTTTTATCGTTGGCACGAAGCGTGGCTTACAAAATAAGAAACGGTGCGCAATACGCACCCGATGTGGGTGACAATTATGACCACTAACAGCTATTTCCATCGCGGCGGCGAACCGCCGCTGTTGGGGGCGACCATTCCCGAGCATTTCGCCGCCATCGTCGAGCGCCACGGAGAGCGTGAGGCGGTGGTGTGTTTAGCGCAGCAACGGCGCTTGACTTATCGCGCGTTGAGCACGGAGGTGGATGCGGTGGCGCGCGGTTTGTTGGCGCTCGGTTTTACCAAGGGTGAGCGCATCGGTATCTGGGCGACCAATAATATCGAATGGTTGCTGGTGCAGTTGGCCACGGCGCGCATCGGTGTAGTATTGGTGAATATCAATCCCGCTTACCGTCCTCGGGAGCTGGCCTATGCCTTGACCAAGTCCCAGGTCCAGGGACTGGCATTAATGCCCCGCTTTCGCGGCAGTGATTATGTCGCCATGGTCCGGGAGTTGATCCCGGAAATCGACCATAGTGCGCCCGCAGCATTGCGCAGTCAGGCGTTCCCGGAATTGCGGCGCGTAATACTCTACGAACCACAGCAGCCGCTGACCACGCAACGGCCGGCGCCGGGGTTTACCGTTTGGCGGGAAGTGATCGAGGCCGGTGCCGGGGTGAGCGTGGCGCAGGTGCAGGCCGTCAGCGCCACACTGGACCGGGATGATGCCATTAATATTCAATATACGTCGGGTACCACGGGATTTCCGAAAGCGGTGTTGCTGACCCACCACAATATTCTGAACAACGCCTGGTTCAGCGCGCAGGCAATGCATTTTTCAGCCCAAGACCGGCTCGCGGTGTCGGTGCCGTTTTATCATTGTTTCGGCATGGTGTTGGCGAATTTACTGTGTTTGTCCGTGGGGGCGTGCATTGTGTTGCCGTGCGAGCATTTTGACGCGCAGCAGGTGTTGCAGGGTATCCAGGCGGAGCGTTGCACCGCGGTGCACGGCGTGCCGACGATGTTCATCGCCATGCTGGAGCACCCGCAGTTTGGCGACTATGATATTGCCAGTTTACGCACCGGCATCATGGCCGGTGCGCCCTGTCCGCCGTCGCTCATGCAGAGGGTGATGGCGGATATGCATTGCCGGGAAATCCTCATCGGTTATGGACAGACGGAAGCCTCGCCTATCACCCACCTGACCACGCGCGAGGACAGTCTGCAACGGCGCACGCAAACCGTGGGTCACAATTTGCCGCACCAGGAAGTGAAGATCACAGACCTTGCGACTGGCGCTACCGTACCTTTGGGGGCGACCGGTGAAGTGTGTTTTCGCGGTTATCATGTGATGCTGGGGTATTACGGGGACATGGCGGCCACCGCCAAGGCCATCGACGCCAGCCATTGGTTGCATTCCGGTGATCTCGGGACCATGGATGCGGAGGGTTATGTGAGCATCACCGGGCGCCTCAAGGAAATGATCATCCGCGGTGGCGAGAATATCTATCCACGAGAGATCGAGGATTTTCTGTTTACCCATCCCAAGGTGGCGGCGGTAGCGGTGTTCGGGGTGCCGGACGCGTTTTATGGCGAGGAGGTGGTGGCCTGGATTCAGCTGCATGAAGGCGAATCTGCCACGGAGCAGGAGTTGCGGGATTATTGCCAGGGCAACATCGCGCACTTTAAAATCCCCAGGCATATGCAATTTGTCACGGTTTTCCCTATGACCGTCACCGGCAAGGTGCAGAAATTCCGCATGCGGGAGCTATATCTGGAGCAGCACGCGTAAACGATGGCAACGCACGGTACAAGGCTCGGATCAGGAGCGTCCGGTTGGTGATTTATCCACCCAGGGTTTGGCATAACGCCAGGTTTGCGAGAAAGCGAACATGCCGAGCAGTACCAGTGCCACGGCGCGCAGCATGCCGTCATAACCTCCCGGCAACAACAGTACCAGTTGCGCGGTGTAAAGAAACAAGTACACCATGACCATCGCGAACAATGCGATGGGGGTGCAGGTTTTGATGCACTTTTTCTCGACTTGTTTGAATTTGAATACAGAGCAGATGTATAGAGCGCCGAGCGCTCCGATTACGGCGCCCGTTGCGGCATAAACCCCTGCGTTTATCATACGGATACACCCCTGACGTTACGGCAATCCCCGGTAAAGAGTTCTTGCATGGTGCGATGATTCTTTCCTGGTGGTGGATCGATTCTAGTACATAATCGACTAAATCAGTATATTTCTTTCTTATGCTTGTATTGTCAATGATTATTAAATCCTGCGGTATGTCGGTTGGTTTACGGCGATCAGGGAAGGGCACGGCCCATAAAAATTTTCAATAACCTGGTGTCCACTGGTCAATACTCGCTGTATACGTGAAGTCGTGGGGGTTGCATGCGCCGCGGTCACAGCACTGTAGACAATGAAGGCCCTTTTGCACCACCGGCTGCCGGCGCGGTGGTCGTGGTCAGGGTCTATAGTTGTGCAGGGAACATCCGCGCTTCCGTTATGTTAAAAGAGTGCGCAAAGAATGAGCAGAGTCACTACCAGGCGCCATTGTGCACGATCAGTGAATGCGGCGGTCACATTAAATTTTGATTAAGGTCCATATTCCGATGGCGATAAAACCGATGCCGGCAATGGTGTGCAAGCTGCGTTCGCTCAAATATCCGGTAATCATGCCGCCGGCCAGAACCCCGAGGGCGGAGGTAAGGATCAAGGCACCGGAGGCGCCAACAAATACCGTAAGCTTGCTCGCTTGCTTGTCGGTGGCATAAAGCAGGGTGGCCAGTTGCGTCTTGTCACCGAGTTCGGCAATAAACACGGTGGTGAACACCGTGGCGAGTAATTTCCAATCCATAATTTTGCTCCACGTGATTCCGGGTTCGAGGTTAACCCATTAACTTCTGGCGAAACATAAAGAACACCGCGCCCAACAGGCACATTGCCGCCCATAAATAATCGAGTGATAGTCTTTCCTTCATGTAAAACACGGCGAATGGCACAAAGACACTGAGCGTGATGATTTCCTGCAGAATTTTCAATTGACCCAGGTTCATGACCTGATACCCAAGCCGGTTGGCCGGTACCTGAAGCAGGTACTCGAAAAAGGCGATGAGCCAGCTCAGCAGTGCCGCCAGCAGCCAGGGTTTGTCCGACAGATTGCGCAAGTGCGCATACCAGGCAAAAGTCATAAAGACATTGCTGCAGATCAGCAACGCAATACTAACACTGGTGTTAAACATGGGACGAGTTCCGGGAAATGCGCAGTATAAGGCGTTTTTGAGCCGGTGCAATGCGCCAATGAGGAGTCAGGTCAGGTACGCACGTGGATTTGCCCGGTCAGAGGGTGGGATTGTGGGGAACTGGCTGGCGATGCCGCGCGGGCGGTGATTGGGCCGGGGTTCAGTTACCGGAAGGTGACCGAACTTTTCAGCTGGCGGTGTACACGCGGTTCTTGCCGGCTTTCTTCGCTTGATAGAGCGCGGCGTCGGCGTGTTTCAGCAGGTCCGCGGTCTGAGCGCCGTCATCGGGATGCACCGCCACACCCATGCTGACCGACACATGGCCACCCGGTTGCGTTTCCTGGCCTTCAAAATGATGTTCATAGATCGCCAGCCGGATCTTGTTGGCGGTATCCACGGCATGCTGTTTTTCGGTTTCCGGCAGAATGATGACAAACTCCTCACCGCCGTAGCGCGCGGCGCAATCCAGGTTGCGAATATTGTTCATGATGAGGCTGGCCAGCTGTTTCAACAAGTTGTCTCCCTGTACGTGGCCATTGTTGTCGTTGAAGAGTTTAAAGTTGTCCACATCCAGGAATATCAGGGAAAATGGCGTGCCATAACGCTCGCAGCGGCCGATTTCCTTGCTCAGGGTTTCCTGGAAATAGCGATGATTGAACAAATTGGTCAAGCCGTCGCGAATCGCCAGATCCTTGAGCACCAGATTGACCTTATGCAGTTCCTCGTTGCTGGTTTTCAGGCGTTCCACGAGCGAGTGATTTTCCTGCTGCAGATGGATCTTATCCAAAGCCCGTTTTACGACCGGCGGGATCAGGCCGATGTCTTCGAAAGGTTTCAGTAAATAGTCATAAACACCAAGACGCAGGGCTTCGAGCGCGGTTTCGATGGAGGCATGGCTGGTGATGATGATCACTTGAGTGTCGGCATTGACGCTGGTGATCTGTTTCAGTAATTCGATGCCGCTCATGCCCGGCATGCGGATATCACTGATGACCAAGGGGAACGGGGCCTGCGTGAACAGTTCCATCGCGTGCTCGCCGGTGTGCGCCAGGGTGATGTCGTAGCCCTCGGCTTCCAGTACTTGCTGCAGGATATCGCGTACGCTTTGTTCATCGTCCACGATTAAAATGCGGTCATTGTGCGTCATGTCGGCCTCCCTTGGGCCTATATCCCGTTGATATCATATGGCAATATCGAGGGGTTCAGAACCGGAATCATGGATCTCCGCTTCGCTGGTCTTGGGGGTGGGTTCCCCTTCATCCGTGGCATTCCGGCCATTTGTATTGCTATCGGCCCCAATTGGCAAAGTTATACTGAAAAGTGCGCCATGGTCCGCATTATTGTCCACGGTAATGGTGCCGCCGTGGTCGTTAATGATCCCGTAGCTGACGGACAGGCCCAGACCCGTTCCTTGACCCGCTTTTTTGGTGGTGAAAAAAGGTTCAAAAATCTTACCGCGGATTTCCTCCGGAATACCCGGACCGTTGTCTTTGAAGGTCACCAGCACCCGTTGTTTGCTCAGGTTCCGGGTCTCAATGTCAATTTGGCCACCCTGGTCTCCCATCGCCTGCTGGGCATTGATCATCAGATTCATGAATACTTGTTGCAACTGGTTTGGATTGCCAAGAATATTGGGCAGGGATTTGCCCATGTTACCCTTGACGCGCACATTGTTCAGGCTTAACTGGTGATTGACGATACGCGCGGCATCATAAATGACATCATTAAGATTCATGGACACGCGCTCCACTTTTTCGCAGCGCGCGAAACGCATCAAGTTGTCGATAATGTCGCGGCAGCGTTTGGTCTCGTTTTCAATGACTTCCAGGTTCTTGTAGAGAACGTCATCTTTGTCGACTTTCCGTTTGCTGAGTTGGGCGTATCCCAATATTCCGGTCAAGGGGTTCTTGACTTCATGGGCGATGCCGGCGCTTAACTGTCCGAATGCCGAAAGCTTTTCCGACTGGATCAGGGCGATATTGGCGTCGTGAAGTTTTTGTTCGCGCTCCCGCAGGCCCTGGGCCATGTCCCGGAATGAATCCGCCAGGTTACCGATTTCATCATGGGAGTGTTTTTCGATCTCGATATTGAAGTCACCGCCCTTTACCCGCGCGGTGACGTTGGATAACAGCTCGATCGGTTTGGTAATCCGGTAAGCCAACAACAAGCTGATAATGGCTGAGCCCACCAACAGCAGCAGTGATATACCGGTAAGATTTCCCAGCAATTCCCGGGCGGTGAGAAATGCGACTTCCTTTGGAATCTGGGACACCGCTACCAGATCCGCCAAGCCAACCGGCGCGAAACCGCCGATATACTCCTTGCCCTCCTTGACGTACTCCCGAGTCACGTTAATGCCTCCGACCGCGGTGACCTCGCTGACCGGAGGCAGCCAATCCAGGACGTTTCTGTCGATAAGCGCTTGTCCATTGATATGGGAAAACAACTTGCCTTTGCGGTCGACAATAAAAGATTCGAAGGCTTTTGAGTGGCTGATATTTTTGATCAGGCGTTCCATGCTAATGACGCCGTAGATAACAACCGGTGGATGATTGGTACGGTAATAGGCGATGGCCAGGGTCAGGGTCGGACGTCCGTCCTGCAAAGTGGAGTTTTCGACATAATCGTGGTCACTCAGCACATCTTCCAGTGGCAACGGGTTAGCGATACGAAAAATGCGTAAATCCATCTTGCTGGCGCCGACGGATTCCAGCGCATTGGAATCGTAAATCATGACTTCCTTTTGCTTCTCGTCGATCAGGGTGACTGCTATGATGTCAGGGAAATCCTGGAACATATCCTTCAGCAGCCGCAACTTCGAGTCCTGTTTCATGTCGCGGTCAAGAATGAAGCGCGCGAACAGTTTCAACCGCTCCTTGTAGCCGATCAGCAGTTTGTTGGTCTGTTGCGCGGTATGTTCCGCCACGGTCGATGTCAAGTCGTGAATATAGGCTTTCTTGTCCGTGTGAAAAAGGTTGGCCATGGTGAAAGTGATTATGCTCACCACGGCCGTTGTTACCAGTAACGATGAGGTGAGCAATTTGTACCGTATGGGGATGCGAATCAGTATTCCCATGTCAAACTCCTGTGTTACCTGGCTTTGATGTTGTTGGATACATAGCTGACATTTCCTGCTCTATCCAGAACTTCGACGACGATAATGTTCACGCCTTTCTTGAGTTCGACGGCGTGGGCGAATGCGCCGGTAGCGCTGATTTTCACCGGGGCATTGTTGATAAATGCCACGGCCTTGGGTTCGGTGGTGCCATTGATCAGGAATGTGCCCGCGGAAACGGTACCTTCGGGCAGCGACAGTTGCAGTATCGGCGGCGTGTTATCCTGGGTTATTTTCAGGCGACGCGACACGGAGAAATCGCCCTGTAACATGCCCTTGATGCCGCGTACTTTCCAGTAGTAACTGCCGGCCTTCAGGTTGTTGTGCGAGAAATAACTTTTTTCTATGATCTTATCCACCAACACCGTGCTGAAGTTGCGATCCGCTGCGATTACGATCTGGTACTCATAAGCGCCGCTTTGCTGACCCCAGTCGAAAGTAACGGTGCCGGGAAAGTCTTTGTAGAAAAATTCCGCGCCGTCCAGCGGTTTATCAATGTCCACGGGCGCTGGAATTGTTTCCGGTTGCTGGATGTCGTTGTTCTCGTCAATGACGACTGCGGAGTAGCGTTGCAGCTGTACCCGCTGGTCGCCGGAGGTGACTTCAGCGCCGCCCTCAAGCACGGTGATCGTGGAGCTGTGATTGGTGTTGACCTTGACGCTGAAGCGGGTGTGTTCCTCGCGCACCGCGGAGACTACCTTCGTTTGCGCCTTGCCGGTAGCAACTTCCAGTTGCACGGTTTGATTGTTGCTGGAAGTGACCTCGCCCCGTAATTCCCCGGCAAGCATTACCACTCGGGTGCGTTTTTCCTCCAGCAGCTGGTCGTTGTCCATGCGGTTAATGACAATGAGCGAGTTTTCTCCCATGTCGATATAGCTGTCATCATCGATGCGAATTACCGCGGATGAACGGCTGAATGTTTGCACGGCGTCTTGATTGGCGAGTTTCAATCCCTTGGCGGCATTGCTCCAGGCCACGGAATCCGCGCCTTTTGCCTTGACGTCATTGATTTTCTCGACAATGGCGGCAAAATATTCCGATTCCGAGCCCAGGTTTAGCTCGTAGGAGCCGTTGGAAAACATCAGCGGCTTATTGTTATGGCCGTTCAAGAAGTTGAGTTTTGCCAGAATCGCATTGCCGTTTACTACCTGCTTGAGCGATGCACCGGAGGGAAATGCATTGGTAAGCAGGCTAAGAATCGCGACATAAGAAAGCAGTACCAATATCATGATCAGCAATCCTTCCAATCCTTTTCTGCCGTAGCTTGAAGCTTGGGTCATCATCATGTCAGTCTCCAAATCCGTGATGCCGCATATCAGTATGTGCCCTGCACGCGCATGAAGGTGCCACGGGTCGAGTAGTCGTTGCTGGAAAATTCATTGTCCGAAAAGTCCGTAAAGTTGTAGCCGACGCCCCAGCGTATGTTGCGATTCAGCCTCCAAGAAGCTTCCAGCAGCCAACCCGAGCGGAAATCGCGTGCTTCGGCCTGCGAAAGTTTCCGGTATTCCATGCCGAGATCGATACTGGGCCACACATGCAGGTTGAGTCGTTGAATCGACAGTCTGGTGTGCGAGCTGGTGGTTGGGTAGGTGGGCAGGCGTTCGTTGGCCACTTTGAGCGCTTGCTTGACCACCCATTCCGCATAACGCGAAAAATCCCATGCCCATTCCACGGACGCGATTTCCGAAAGAGTCCGGTAGGCATTGTAGGAATCGGCGCTGTGCGGACGCATTTCATCCTGCATGGTGAAGCGTGCGATACCGTTGAACCAGTCAAAGGCCACCGGCCGGTAGGCCAGACCGAAGCTTTGTTCCTTGAATTTTGCCAGTTGTTGCTCACTTCTGGTATCCAATGTATGACTAACCCGATACTTGGCCAGCAATGAATAATCGGGATGCAACCGGAAGTCCATGTTGTTGACGCTCAGGAACTGGTAGGTACGACTGGCACCCCACTCACGGCGCACTTCTTCTTTGCTATAGAGTTGTATGCCGGTTATGGATTTAAAGCCCAGGGTGGTTCCCAGCAGTGAACGGTATCTGTCATTGCTACCCGATTCCTTGCCGGAAAATTCGCCGTACATGTTCAACGACAGGCCTTCCGCAAGTTCGAAGCGGGTTTTGGTGCCCACTAATGAGGAACCGATATCGTCGGTCGCGCCTCCGGAAAACTGGTATTCGGAGTATACGGTACTGGCGTGGCCCAGCCCCGCCTCGGCGCCGACCACGCTGGTCGTGCCGTAGGCGGTGTCGTGTTCTTGAAGGCGCTCCGCCAGATAGACGCGGTCGCCATTGGCGCCATAACTCGCGCTGGCTTGCGCGGAGTTTCCCTGTTGGGCGTTGGTGAAACTGACACCCAGGTCGAACAGCGCGCTCATCTTGTAATTAATGCCCGCTGTGGACTGCCGGTTTCTCTGAGTATCCAATGGCTCCTGATGGCGCAAACGCAGCACTACGGCTTCGCCCAGGGCGCGCTTGAGTTCCAGTGCCGCCAGGTCCGTAGTATCGTGTTTGTCAATGCCGTTGGCGGAGCTCGATGTTTCCCGGTTCAACAACTCCGTCCCTAAACTCCAGACCGCGCCACTGTGACGCCAGCTCATGCTATTACTGGTGTTGGCGTCACGACCGTCGGTGCTGGCTGTGGCCCCATGTTCGTCACGCTGGTGTGCGAGCGTGACTGTGTCCATGGACCCGAGCGCATAGGCCAGCTCGACGCCGCTGTTGCGGGCATCGCCATTTAGGTGGCGATCGTTGAGTTGAAAGCCGGCCTCCGACGCCAGCGCGTACGCCTTCAAGCGTAGAGCAAAGGATTCGCCCAGCAGTTCGCGGAAGTCGATATTGGCGGCGGTCTTCCAGGCGCTGCCTTCGGCATCGGTTTGCAGCGGTTCGGTGCGGAAATTCAGGCCGCCGTCTTCGCTGTTGTAGGCGTAACTGCCGGTGCCTTTGCTGGTGGCGGCCTCGAATTTAATCCAGGAACCGGCGCCGGGACCGAAGCGGAAAGTGGTGTCCGCACCCTGCAGCTCATAGGCGCCGATGTCCAGTTCATCCTTGACATGGCTGACACCGATACCCACGTGATCACCCAATTGCTGCTCGACACGGACGCCCTGGGTCAGTTTCTTGAAACCCTGGGTGGCCGTCTCGAACTCCACATGCAGATAAAGAGGATTCCCCGCCAATTGCGTAATATTGATCAGTTGATTGTTGTCCTGGGTCTGGGACAACGGCGAGCGCAACAGAATTCGACCCTGTTCGTAGTTGATGGTGTAGTCCAGGTCCGGGCGCAAAGGAGTTTTGGACAATGTCAGGCCGGTGACGGCATCTTCGGCCACGATCGATAGTTGCTCGCTGCCTTTGACGATATTGTCATGACTTAAATAGTAAAGCGAACCGCCGGTGGCGAGTAAGTCATTGGTAACCTTGAGTTGCCGGACCTCGGCGCCATAAGCCTGCGTCTGTGTGCGCGGCTGATCGTACCGGGTATGCTCGGTGCTCTGGTAGCGTACTTGCGCACCGTACAGTTTGCGTTCATAAGCTGTCAGTTCCGCGTCACCGAAACGGGTATTGAAGTTGCCGGCCAATACTTGAAATTCCGCGCTTTCCAGGGCCAGATAGAATTTTCCGCGCCGTGGCGTATCGTATTCCAATTGGCTGTCATCACCATAGACCGGATAGATCTTCTCGGGATCAATGTGCGCCAGCAATCCGTTTTGTTCGTCATCATTGAGATCGGCGAACAGGTTGTCGTCCTGCGCGCCGCTATCGTAGGCGGAGCGAATAATGTATTTACCGGCGATGGTGCCTTTCAGGTAATAAGCAACGCGCCCCTCCTGGTAGTATTCCTTGTTGTGCTCGGTGCCATCGCCTGATATATAGCCTTTTTGATGCAGTTGTCCCACGGTCCCATCGGCAAAGGCGAGAAAGAACATGCGGTCGTCGGTAACCGCAACCTGCCGTGTGATCGTGCCTTCATGACCGTCCGGATCGTCGACGCTCACGATCAGATCACTGGCACCCATGGGTAATGTGATTACTTCGGAAAAGTCACCCTGGCTGTTGACAGTGGCAATGTGCTGGTTGATGGTGACGCGATTACCCGGATCGGTGTTGCCGGCGACAGTGAGTTCGGGCGAGGTGAGGGTCATGCCCGTTTTGGGTAATTTTATATCGAGGCTCGGAATTTTTTCTATGGCAATGACTGGATTACCATTCGCGTCTTTGTCGAGAACATTCATGTGCAGATGGAACAGGCGCGCCAGACCATATTTGTTGGCGATCAGGAACTCAAAACTGGTGTTTCCCAGGCCCATGTTCAAAGACGCGCTGAACTGGCCGGCGACATCCACGGCCAGGGCGGTGCCATCGAGCTGCACGCTATTTCCGGGCTCGGTCTGTCCGGTTAATTCGAAGGTTAAAACAGATTGCGCATCATTGGACGCCGAACCAGAGGCAGCCGGAGCGATCACCTGATACGCGTCCGACGTGCCGCCGTAAGGTAATATCAGGTGACCGATGGGGCGAATGACTTCCAGGCTCGGGATGCCGACCATGCTGTTAATAACCTGACCTTGCGCGGAAGTAAGTTCCAGACTCAAAGAACGATTTTGCGCCGTGTCCAGCGGGTAAAAGAACCGGCCATAGGGGTCGATGGCGACTCGGGTATGGTTCAGAAGTACCAGGGGAGTCTGATAATCCCGGGTGGACATTTCCACACGTGTGGTATCGCTCACCGTGCCGTTGATTTCGATGCGCCGGTTGATATCGCGGCCTTCTTCCGTGGCGTTGCTGGCCACCGGCCGCGTTTCACCGAAGCCGCGGGCGACGAGGCGCTTCCTGGAAAGATTTTCCGCCGTTACCAGGTATTCCAGCGCGGCATTGGCGCGTCGTTCGGACAGTTCCATATTATATGTTGCGTCACCAATATTGTCGGAGTGACCGTCGATGGTAATGAGTTCATTGGGGTATTGCCGAATTTTCTGCGCCGCGTCCTTCAGTATCGCTTTCGCGTCTCCGGTGAGTTCATCGGAGTCAGTCTTGAATGCGCCACTGGATAAGTTCAAGGAGACGATGGTTTTCTTGTTGACGCCGAAGTAGCGTTTCGGGCTCACCGCCAGACTGTTGTCCGCATAGGTCAGTTCCAGCTGGTAGCGATAGAGCTCGTTCGCCAGCAGCAGTGTGCCGTCATCACAAATGCCATCCCAGGTGACGGTCTGCGGCGGTGTGCCGCTACCGCTCAAAGTGCGCACCGGCTGAGCCTGACTGTTGGCGATGGAGATTTTCCACGAGCTGACGTCAGCATTGTGGGTGAGCACGGTTTCGAATTCAATGAGCTTGTGCAGGCTGTCACCGTGAATTTCGACGACATCTTCCAGTGCTTTGGTGATGAAACTGGCATCCGCTTTTGGCAGGTTCAGTTCCTTGCCATTTACCAGTACCGACATGGTGCGCACATTGCCTTGTACCTGTAGCTCGTCATCCTGCTGGTAGCCGGTGATGTCCAGGCCATGGACGTCCGGACGTCCGATCGTCAACTCGTCGTATTTATAGGTGACGCCGAAATTCGCCTTCGCCAGCAACCCGGGGGTGACTGACACAACCTTGAGATCGTCGGTGGTGGTGATGGCGAAATCATTAATGCTTTGCAGATTGATTTTCAACAGGCGTTGACCGGGAGTGACCGCCGGAATATGGTAACGGCCGTAGACATCGGTGATTACTCGTAAGCCGTTGTCCAGCACCAGCTCGACACCGGCCATGCCCGGTTCGTTACGGTCTTGAACGCCGTTTTCGTTACGGTCGCTGAACACCTTGCCGATGATCGTGCCCAGGTCATACATGGGGTCGAGACGCACCTCGACCTCGTGTTGGTCGGTGTTTGAAATCAGGCAGCGGTCGCACACGTCGGTAACCCAGGCGCTGTTGATATGACCGCCGGGTTTGGCGCCGGCACCCACGATCAATTGATAAGTGACCAGCGAATAGCCGGCTTCGCCCGGGTCAGCACGGCCGTTGCCGTTGGTGTCACCGAGCGCGGGCAGGGTATCCAGGTTGAAAACCAGTTCCCGGTTGCTTGTGACACTAGCCAATGGCATGCCGTTGACGCGTCCGGATCCCGCCACGAACTTGAAGTAAGCGGGAATGCGGTCCACCAATCGCGTCAGCACGATATCCCGGTTAGTGGTGTTGCGCAGTTCCACCAAATAGGTGATTACTTCACCGACGACCGCGCTGCTCTTGTTGGCGGTTTTGCGCAGGTCGATGACGATCCCCTGGGTGAAATACACGGTGGGTTGCGCGGCCAGCGTAATATTGTCACCGGTTTCACGCGCGCCAATGGTCGCGATGCCGGGCTGGGTGGAGGCGATCAACCCGGTGCTGTAGCCATTGTTATCGGTGACGCCGGCAGGTTGAGTGACGATATCCGTAGGGATCACGGCATTGCGGCTGGAAAATACCGCTACCTGTTTTCCGATCTTCGGCTGATTATTGTAGTCCAGCAGGGTAACACCGATAGTTCCGGTATTGACGCCGTCGGCGAGCACGATATCCGGGGTGACCGTAATACGGGAATTGACGGCATCGACCAGGGTTTGAATGACGAAGTTCAACGCGTTGCCGTTGCTTGGATCGCCGTCCGCATCACCGGCGCTGACATTTTGTGGTGGCGTTACCGTCTTGCTGTCATCAATGGTAATGATCACTGGGTTGGTGCTCAGCACGGCGGCGACATCGGTGGTGAGATTGACGACGATGGCGGTCTGGTCGGTGGTGACCGGTGTGCCCAATTGTATGTTGATGGTAAGCCCGGTGATCGTCACGCAGAACTCGCCGGCGTTGATGACGCCTGGGCAACCGGCACCTGCCGTTAACGCCGCGCCTCCGACGGAAATACCATTGACCACGGTATTGGTGGTGGTCGATGGCAACGTGATGGTAATGGTATCAATACCGCTGTCGCCGGCGGCGATGTCGAGCGTCGGTAGAATGTGAAAGTCCAGGATCTGGCCAATGGTGCCTATGCTGACTTGTGCCGGCGTTATTTCCGCGACCACCGCGCTGGCGGCCAAACCTTCGATCGCTACCAACTGGTTGTTAAGGTCACTGCCGTCGCCGTTCGCATTCCCGGCCGACACTGTCTGGGCGGAGACTGATACGGTGGTCGTGTCATCGACGACGGCAGTGAAACTGGTGCTGCCAACATTGGTACCGGCATCGGCGATAAACAACACCGTAATGCGGTCGTTGGCAAGAATTTTGGCGGCTAAATCCACTTGCAGCACGTTGCCGGTGCTGCTGTCGATGTAGACTACCGGCAAACCGTTGACCAGAACGCCGGTGATCGCAAGGTTGGTGTAGACCGCAGCAGCGGTAATCGCAATTCGATTGACGCCGGTGTCATTGGCCGCAGCATTGATTGTGGGCAGTATGTCGTAACGGAAGTTGTTGGTGGTGCCGGCGCCGATGGCGTGGGGCACGATTTCACCGATGGCGCTGGTAACGGCGTTGCCCTGGGTGGTAAGGACAACGATATTCGACAAATTGCCGGCGTTGGCGACTTCATCGATGGTGACGATGGCGAAATAGTAAGGTGTGTTCGGGATCAATCCAGTGATGGCCCACGACTCGCTGCTGCCCGACGGGCTGGGTGTGGGCAATCCCGATACCTGAATGGCGGTGTCCCAATTGGCCGGGGTGAGCGGCGTGGTCGAATAACGCAGGTCGTAGACGGCGGCGGTGCCCACGTTGGCGTTGTCCCCAGGCGCGGTCCAGGTCAGCGTCAAGCCGGTATCGGTAACGGAGCTCGCCAGCAGATTGCTGATATCCGCGGGCGCGATCAGATCGGCGCCGATATTCAGGGTTTCGTTCAAATCATCCGGGGTTGCGTTGTTATCCGCCTGGTCGAAACTGACGTTGGTAACGGTGTTGGTAATGGTGATGCCGGCGGTGCCGGACTCAACAGTTACCGGTATCAGCAGGGTGGCGCTGCCTGGAAATCCCAAAGTGCCGATGTTCCAGGTGGTGCCGTCGTAGCTGCCCTGGGAAGGTGCTGCGCTACCCGGCAGCAGGCCGCTGGGCAGTAGGTCGTTCAGACTTACATTAGTGGCCGGTGTCGGACCGTTGTTGGTTACCACGATGGAAAACGTCACGCCATCACCTTCGTTGGGTATGTTGTTGTCGACGGTTTTGGCAACCGCCAGATCAATAATGAGCGGCGTGGTGGCGATCGTGGCGTCATCATCCTCAGTGGTGCTGGCGTTATTGGTGACGGAATCCAGATCCACCTGATCCGCGGCGGTGACTTCCGCGTAGTTGCTGTAACTACCGTTGCCCAGTACCACGGCGGTGATCGTCAAGGTCGCCGAAGCGCCGGCATTGATGGTGCCTGCCGGCCATTTTCCGGTGGCGGCGTTATAACTTCCCTGGCTCGGCACGCTGTCCACGTAGCTGTAACCGGAGGGCAGCAGATCCGTGACCATGATCGAGGTTGCGGTGCTCAGATCGGCGCTGTTGGCCAGAGTCAGCGTAAACGTGACATTGCTGCCGACCACGGGTGCGCCGTTATCCACGGACATGGCCAGACTCAGGTCGATACGTGGATTGGGGGTGATGGAGCGCGCTGCGTCATCATCTTCCGTGGTGCTGGCGTTGTTAACGACGGAGTCCGCATCTCCCTGGTCGGCGGCGGTGATTTGCGCGTAGTTATTGTAGGCGCCGCTGCCGCGTACCACCGCGACGATGCCGAGAGTGGCACTGGTGCCGGCATTCAGCGCACCCACCGTCCATACGCCGGTGCCCGGCTGGTAGCTGCCGGCACCGGTGTCGCTGACGTAGGTGTAACCGGCGGGCAGTTGATCCGTGACGGTGACATTGCCGGCATTGCTCATGCCGGCGGCATTGTCAACGCTGAGCGTAAAGGTGACGGTGCTGCCGACATTGGGCGTGGCATTGTCCACGGTGTTGGTAAGTGCGAGATCCACCGTGGGTACCGGCGTAGTGGTCGCGGTGGCGTCGTCATCCTCGGTGGTACTGGCGTTGTTTACGATAGAATCGCTATCGGTCTGATCGGCTGCGGTGATTTCGGCGTAATTGCTGTAGCCGCCACTGCCCAGTACGGTCGCCGTGATGGACATGCTGACATTGGTGCCGGCGTTGACCGCGCCTACGCTCCAAATACCGCTGCCGGGCGCATAGCCGCCGCCGGCGCTGTCACTGACATAGCCATATCCGGCGGGTAATAGATCAGTCACCGTGACATTGGTTGCGGTGCTGAGATTGGCGACATTGCTGACGGTGAGTGTGAACGTGACGGTGGTGCCGACGTTCGGTGCAGCGTTGGAAACGGCCTGGGTGAGCATCAAATCAATAATGGCATTGGGAGTCGTGGCCAAAGCGACATAGTCGTCTTCCACAGTGCTGCCGTTGGCCGGAATGGAATCGATATCGATTTGGTCCGCCGCGGAGACTTCCGCAAAGTTGCCGTAGGAGCCGCTGCCCAGTACGGTGGCGGTGATGGTCAAGGTAGCATTGGCGCCCGCATTGAGTGTATTCACGGTCCAGATACCGGAACCGTTGTTGTAGCTGCCTTGGCTGGGAGTGGCGCTGACGAAGCTGTAGCCCGTAGGAAGCACGTCATTGATCTTTACGTTGGTGGCATTGCTTACACTAGCAGCATTGCTCGCGGTCAATATATAGATGATCGTACCACCGACGTCCGGCGTTCCGTTATCTACCGTCATCGCCAGGGACAGGTCTATCCGTGGTACTGGGTTTATCGATTGCGCTGCGTCATCGTCTTCCGTGGTGCTGTTATTGCCGGGGACCGAATCGGTGTCTGTTTCCGTGACGGCGCTGACCTCCGCATAGTTGTTATAGCTGCCGGCACCGAGTACCGTGACGGTGATCGCCAGAGTGGCGCCGCTGCCGGCATTGACGGTGCCGACGTTCCAGATGCCGGTGGCGGTAGTGTAGAAACCCTGGCTGGGGATGGAGCTTACATAGGCATAGCCGCTGGGCAGAACGTCACGTACCAGAACATTGGTGGCGTTGCTCAGACCGGCGGTGTTTTGCAGCGTTAAGGTGAACACCACGTTCGACGCCACATTGGGCGCGCTGTTACTGACGATGTTGGTCAATGACAGGTCCACTTGCGCTGTGGTGGCGACGGGTTGCGCGGCATAATCGTCTTCGGCCGGGTTGGCGTTACCGGGGATGGAATCGAAGTCGATTTCGGTGGCGGCGCTGACTTCCGCGATATTGGTATAGACGCCGGTGCCCAGTACGGTGGCGGTGATCCGCAACACCGCGTTCCCGCCGGCGCCGAGATTACCCACGGACCAGACGCCGCTAGCGCTGACGTAGCTGCCCTGATTGGCACTGTAACTGACAAAACTGTAGCCGCTGGGTAAGGCGTCGGTAACGCTGATATTGCTGGCGAAGCTGAAATCCGCGGTATTGGCCACAGTCACGACAAAAGTGACATCATCACCGACGTTGGGCGTGGCGTTGTCCACGCTGTTACTCAAGAATAAGTCTATGCGCGCGTTGGGCGTGATGCCGACGCTGCTGTCGTCATCTTCCGTGGTGCTGTTGTCACCAGGATTGGAGTCCAGGTCGCCTTCGTCCGCGGCGCTAACCTGGGCATAGTTAGTGTAGCCGCCGGCGCCCAACACGGTCGCCACGATGTCCAGACTCGCACTGCCGTTGGCGACGATGGTACCGGCATCCCAGGTGATCATGCCCGCGGCGTAGTTCGCGCCGCCGCTGTTGCTCACATATCGATAGCCGGAGGGCAGGGCGTTGGTGACTTGCACATTAGTGGCGTTGCTCATGCCGACGGCATTTTGTATGGTAAGGGTAAAAGTGATGTTGTCTCCGACATTTGGTGTGCCATTGCTTACCGCCATGCCCAGCGACAAGTCGATTTGCGCGCTCGGCGTCACATTGGATATCGCGTCATCATCCTCGGTGATGCTGCCATTGTTGGCCACGGAGTCGATATCGGCTTCGTTGGCGGCGCTTACTTGCGCATAGTTGTTATAAATGCCGGCAGCTTGCACCGTGACGCTTAACGAGAGCGTTGCCGAGGCGCCGGCGTTGAGAGTGGCGACGGACCAGATGCCGGTGCCGGCGTTGTAACTGCCTTGCGAGGGGACGGCGCTGCTGAAGGCGTAACCTGTGGGAATCGGGTCGCTTACCGTGACGCCGGTGGCGTCGCTCATGCCGGCGGCGTTGGTCAATGTCAGGGTGAAAGTGATCAATTGCGACACTACCGGCGTCGCATCGTCCACTGTCTTGATCAGCGCCAAGTCAATTCGGGGGACCGGCGACGGCAGCAACGTACTGTCGTCATCTTCCGTGGTGCTGCCGTTGTTGGGCGTGGAATCGATGTCACCCTGATTGACGGCGGTGACTTCAGCATAGCTGACATAAGCGCCGCTGCCCAGCACCCGGGCGGTAATCGCCAGGGTGGCGCTGGCGCCCGCGGCCAAATTACCGGCGCTCCATACGCCGGTGCCCGTATTATAGATGCCTTGACTGGAGGTATAGCCGATAAAGGTATAGCCCGCGGGCAAGGTGTCATTGATGGTGATATTAGTGGCGGCGCTCATGTCCGCGGCGTTGGTCAGGGTTAACGTGAACGTGATATTGCCGCCGACACCAGGTGTGGCCGTGTCCACGGTCTGGGTAAGCGCTAGATCCACGGTTGGCACTGGTGTGGTGCCGGAGCTGGCATCGTCATCCTCGGTGGTGCTGTTGTTGCCGGGAGTGGAGTCCCGGTCAGGTTGGTCCGCGGCCGCAACTTCCGCTTTATTGAGATAGATGCCACTGCCTCGTACCCTTGCGGTAATGACCAAAGTGGCGCTGTTACCGGCATTGAGCGCGCCCACCGTCCAGACGCCGGAGCCGGCGGCATAACCGCCTTGGGACGGCGCGGCGCCGA
>JAHECY010000012.1 GCA_024641505.1 Gammaproteobacteria bacterium | reverse complement strand
GGGATGTGCCTCATGAAATCGAATGAGATTTAACCTTGGCCGGGGTACCAACGCCCCCAACCGTTGCATGAATTCCAGGGGCTCCATCACGATGTGACTGGGTCGAGTAGACCGGGGGAATTTCACCCCCAGCCTCTCCGAGAACGGAGCGTGAAACTCTCGCTTCACTCCGCTCCTATCATTCATCTATGGGATAGCGCCAATCGACCAGTGGTAAAACAAGTTGGGTTCGCGTAATACCCCCTGTGCGATTCGGTCTTCCACCGTCGGAATACCGAGCGCACGGACACCGCCAGAAGCTTTGGGGATTTCGACCAGGCGCACCGGGCTTGGAAAATACGAACCTGAGCTTAATCTGTTCCACAAGCGGTACAAATTGTTACTTAGATTCTTCTCATAGTCCTCAATACTGACCTTGTCGACACCAGCGCTCCCTTTGTTGGCCTTGACTTGTAACCAGGCTTGCCAAACAAGCCGTTTGGGTATCTCAAAAGATTTTGTTTTCGTCATAGGCTCCTCCCGTAACTCGGTTGACCTAAACTACAACATGAATGACGCGCTCCCTTCGCTCCATTTCCATTACAGAAACTTCGACACTACTACGAAGCGCTCCGCCCCTGACCGATATATTGGTATTATCACGCTTGGGTGTCTGCCCTTGCCGTTTTCCCTTGGCACTATCGATCAGGTTCCTGTGGTTCCGCACGAATGCCTGAAATAAGCTCACGCCACCTCTATGCCGGGTATCGCCCATCCAAAACACAGACTCCCGATGGACTTATCGCGGGACAACGGAACTTCCCGTTTTCGACACCGTATCAACCTATCGACACGTCATCAGTGGTTCACTTGCGTTCGTCTTCTTATTCCACACCTGATACCTCTTGGTACCTTTTACAACATCGCTCACCACCGTGGCTCTTTACCACAGCAGCATGTTGCGGTTTGAGGCCTGCGTCTGTTCGTCGACCTCGGAGGGCCTGCCTCCATCATTCGTGCAGCTTATGCACACCATTTAAACTTAAGGATCCATACTGTTTCTCCTGTTAAATCGTGTGCGCCACAGCACACTGCCGTCACGGTAAGGCGTCTTCAACTGGTAGCGCACGTTGCCGGTGGGCGTGAGCGACAGGCGCTTTTCAGACACGGCCGGGCGGGCGATGTAACGACAGAGGCGTTCCAACTTGCCCCGTTCATAGGCCTTGGCGGCGACGCCAGCATGCAGGGAAAAACCCGCGACACTGCCGGGCGAGTCGCCAAACTGATCTTCCGAGTCGCAGGCGGGCAACGTTTGCAGAGTAAACACCTTGCGCCCCGCCTGCGGCCCCACGGCGATGCGGTAAGTGATCGATGATCCTAGCAATTGATTCAGCGGGTCGTCGTCTACAGCATCAGAGGCCAGGTAGCTGTTCTCGGCATCTCGTTCCAGCAAGCCCTGCCGTTCTAAATAGCGCCCGACCCGGCGGGCGATGGTGTGCGCCAGTTGGGTAAGCTCGGCGCTCGGCGGCGCCTTGACCCAGCGAAACCGGGCGCTACCCTCGGGGCCATCGACGTACACCCCGTCGAGAAACAGCATATGAAAGTGGATGTTGAGGTTTAGCGCACTACCGAAGCGCTGGATCAGGGTGACCGCACCCGTGTGGGCCGTCCTGTGGGTATGCCCTGACTTCCTAATCAGGTGAGTGGCGATGGCGCGGTAGACGATGCCCAGCACACGCCCCATGATCTCGGGCCGACTGGCGAACAGGAAACGTAGCTGGAATGGAAAACTCAACACCCACTGGCGCATGGGTTGTTCGGGCAGCACTTCATCAACCAGCAAGGCCGCGCTCTCGGCCATGCGTCGCACCCCGCAACTGGGGCAAAATCCACGGTGCTTACAACTGAAGGCGACCAGGCGCTCGGCGTGGCAGGACTCGCAGCGCACCCGTAAAAAGCCGTGTTCCAACCGGCCACATCGAAGGTAGTCCTCGAACTCACTCTGCACGTAGTCCGGCAGTGACCGGCCCTGCGCGGCCATGTGCTCCGCGAACACAGGGTACTGCTGCTCAACAATCCGGTAGAGAAGCGTTTGCTCGGGCCGGTGGCGCTGGTAACGACCAGCATTCTTCTCCCGGGTGGCCGTCCTGGCCGCCGCCGTGTGGGGCATGATTCGCGTCCTTGCGATACTGTATTTTTTTACAGTCTATCGCTCAACTGCGGGATCGTGAAGCCTTGCCTGTGATGCCAGCCAGTGCCAGACATTGCCTGTCAGTGCCGCTCACTCCCACTCGATGGTGGCGGGAGGTTTGCTGGAAATGTCGTAGGTCACGCGGGAAATCCCCGGTATTTCGTTAATGATGCGATTGGATACGTGGGCCAACAGGTCATAGGGCAGTTGCGCCCAGCGCGCGGTCATGAAGTCGATGGTTTCCACGGCACGCAATGCCACCACATAGTCATAACGCCGGCCGTCGCCCATCACGCCTACCGATTTTACCGGCAGAAACACGACGAACGCCTGGCTGGTCTTGTCGTAATAGCCCTGGGCGCGCAACTCGTCGATGAAAATGGCATCAGCGCGGCGCAGGATTTCGGCATACTCTTCTTTGACTTCTCCCAGAATGCGCACACCCAATCCCGGCCCCGGAAACGGATGGCGGTATACCATGTCGTAGGGCAAGCCCAGCTCCAGACCCAGCTTGCGGACTTCATCCTTGAACAACTCACGCAGGGGTTCGCAAAGTTTGAGTTTCATGTGCTCGGGCAACCCGCCCACATTGTGGTGTGACTTGATGACATGGGCCTTGCCGGTCTTGGCGCCGGCCGACTCGATGACATCGGGGTAAATCGTGCCCTGGGCCAGCCATTTGACTCCGGTAATCTTGCCCGCTTCTTCGTCGAACACCTCGATGAACAGATTACCGATAATCTTGCGCTTCTGTTCCGGATCGGTGATGCCCGCCAGCGCTTTCAAGAACCGCTGCTGGGCATTGACACGAATCACATTGACGCCCATGTGCTGCGCGAACGTGGCCATGACCTGATCACCTTCCCCTAACCGCAGCAAGCCATTGTCCACGAACACGCAGGTAAGCTGGTCGCCGATCGCCTTGTGCAGCAAGGCCGCGACCACGGAAGAATCGACGCCACCGGAAAGACCGAGCAATACCCGGTCCCGCCCCACGGCCCGTTGCAGGGTGGCGATACTGTCGTCAATGATGTTCTGCGGTTTCCAGAGATCGCCACAACCGCAGATATCATGCACAAAACGGTTGATAATGCGTGTGCCCTGCCGGGTGTGAGTCACTTCCGGATGAAACTGCAAACCGTAAAACCCGCTCTCCTCATCGGCGATGCCCGCCAAGGGAGCGCTTTCGGTACTGGCAATCGCTTTAAAACCGGCGGGTAACACGTCCACGCGGTCGCCGTGACTCATCCACACATCCAGCAAGCCCTCGCCCTTGGGCCCGGTATGGTCTTCGATATCCGACAGCAAGCGGGAATGGCCGTGCGCGCGCACCTGGGCATAACCGTATTCCCGTTTATCAGAACTGGACACGGCCCCACCCAACTGAGCCGCCATGGTTTGCATGCCATAGCATATCCCCAGCACCGGCACATTCAGGGAAAATACCTGCGCGGGGGCTTGAGGTGAACCGGCACCGGTTACCGATTCCGGTCCGCCGGACAGGATGATGCCCTTGGGTGCAAACCCCTGCAGCGCGCCGCTCTCCATATCGAAAGGATGAATTTCACAATAGACGCCGGCTTCACGTACGCGCCGGCCGATCAGTTGCGTGTATTGGGAGCCGAAATCCAGAATCAGGATGCGGTCGCTGTGAATATTGGTCATGTAATCACTTATACCCGATAGTTCGGTGCTTCTTTGGTGATGGTAACATCATGCACATGACTTTCGCGCATACCGGCATTGGTGATACGCACGAACTCCGGTCGCGTACGCATCTCGTCGATGCTACTGCTGCCGGTGTATCCCATGCTGGCGCGCAAGCCACCCATGAGCTGGTGCACGATGCCGCTGAGATTACCCTTGTACGGCACCCGGCCTTCGATACCCTCGGGCACCAGCTTGTCGGTGCTGCTGCCTTCCTGAAAATAGCGATCACTGGAGCCCTGCTGTTTCGCCATGGCGCCCAGCGAACCCATGCCCCGGTAGGATTTATAGGCCCGCCCCTGATATAACTCCACCTCACCCGGCGCTTCCTCGGTGCCCGCGAACAAACTGCCCACCATCACCGAGTAGGCTCCGGCGACGATGGCCTTGGCCAGGTCACCGGAATAACGGATGCCCCCGTCGGCAATCAGGGGTACATCCGTCCCTTTCAACGCGGCGGCGACATTGGCCACCGCGGTAATCTGCGGCACGCCGACGCCGGCGACGATGCGCGTGGTGCAGATGGAACCGGGACCGATACCAACTTTAACGCCATCGGCACCGGCGGCCACGAGATCCAAGGCCGCCGCACCGGTGGCAATGTTGCCGCCGATGATCTGTAAGGCCGGAAAATTCTGTTTGCACCATTTCACGGTATCCAACACCCCTTGGGAATGACCGTGCGCGGTATCCACAACAACGACATCGACGCCGGCATCGACCAGGGCGACAACACGCGCTTGCGTATTCTTGCCGGTACCCACCGCGGCACCTACCCGCAGGCGCCCGTGCTCGTCCTTGCAGGAGTTGGGATACTCATCCGCTTTCTGAATGTCCTTGACGGTGATCATGCCCTTGAGCTTGAACTTGTCATCCACCACCAGCACCTTCTCGATGCGATTGGCATGCATCAACTTTAAAACCTCATCGGGACTGGCACCCTCTTTCACGGTAATCAACTTGTCCTGCTTGGTCATGACACTCGCGATCGACAAGTCCATGCGGTTCTCAAAGCGCAAATCCCTGTGGGTCACAATGCCGACCAGCAGATCGCCTTCCACCACCGGCACGCCGGAGATGTTGTACATCCGGGTCAGGTCCAACACATCCTTGACCGTGGCATTGGGTGTCGTGGTAATCGGATCCTTGATCACACCGCTCTCATACTTCTTGACCATGCGCACTTGCGCCGCCTGTTCATCCGGCGTCATGTTCTTGTGGACGATAGCGATACCGCCCTCTTGGGCCAGCGCGATAGCCAAGCGCCCTTCTGTCACCGTATCCATGGCAGCGGCCAGCAAAGGAATTTTCAACGTTATTTCACGGGTGAGTCGGGTTTCCAAGTGGACATCCCGGGGCATCACATTGGAATATGCCGGAATCAAGGAAACATCATCGAAGGTAAGGGCTTCTTGTAGAATTCGCATAAAAAGGGGTTCCATAAAAAACACGAATTGGGTAAGGTAGCGTGTACTGAAGGATCACATTATAGAAGAATGATCCAAATCGGGTAAACGCCTCATTCGGAAATAAATTTTTCGAACTGCCGGTAAATCACCCAAGTCGTCACCAAATCTTTAAACTCTTTAGAAAAAGTAATGGAGGGTAGTACGCATGAGAATAATCTGGATATTACTGGTAGCAGCGGTTTTAGCATCAGCAGGTTGCGCATCCACCGGTGGTGGTGCGAGCGGAAATATGGCGTCCAGCAGTGGCGGTGCCAGCAAGGACGGGGTAGAAGCTGCGATCGCCGCGGCCGAAGCCGCGAATAGTGAAGCCGCCACCATGGGTGGTTTGTGGCGTGATACCGACAAAGTAATCCAGGAAGCCAAGGCTGCGGCCAGCAAGGGCGACCTCGATACAGCGATGAAACTGGCCAAGAAAGCCGAATCTCATGGAAAAATGGCGACTCAGCAGGCTCACAGCCAGATGAACGCCAAACCCTGGCTGTACTAACACAGACGGGAAACACATGATCCGGGCTGTCATGGCGTCCCATGACAGCCTGTTTTTTTTCTCCAGGAAATGACCACCACCGCCGACGTTACTGCCTCCCAACGGGAAATTTACTCGGTTTCCCGACTGAATAGCGCTGTGCACGCCGTGCTGGCGCAACATTTTCCTCTCGTTTGGGTGGAAGGTGAACTCACCAACTTCTCTCGGCCGTCCTCGGGACACTGGTATTTCACGCTCAAAGATTCCCAGGCGCAGGTCAGATGCGCCATGTTTAAAGGCCTAAACCGTTTCGTCGACTTTAAACCAGAGGCCGGCATGCAAGTCCTGGTACGCGCTCGGTTAAGCCTCTACGAACCGCGGGGTGATTACCAGTTAGTGATAGAAAGCATGGAAACCGCCGGCAGTGGTGCCTTGCAACGCGCATTTGAAGAATTGAAAAATCGCCTGCAAAAAGAAGGCTTATTCGCCGCAACCCATAAACACGCCCTGCCATCGTTACCAAAGGCCATCGGCGTAATCACCTCGCCGAGCGGAGCCGCTATCCGCGACATCTGCCAGGTGCTGCGGCGACGTTTCCCGGCAGTGCCGGTGATCGTTTACCCCTGCACAGTTCAAGGCAATGGCGCCGCCAAGGAGATCTGCGCCGCGCTGGAAACCGCCCAGCGCCACGGTGTGTGTGACGTATTGATTCTGGCGCGAGGCGGTGGCTCGCTGGAGGATCTCTGGCCCTTTAACGAAGAAATCGTCGCGCGCACCCTGTTCCGGTGTCGGGTACCGGTGGTTACCGGTATCGGCCACGAGGTCGATTTTACTATTGCGGATTTCGTCGCCGACCAGCGTGCACCCACACCGTCCGCGGCCGCGGAGCTGGTCGTTCCCGACCAGGCGCAATGGCTGGCCAATCTCGAACAAAAACTACAACGCCTGGAACGCATACTGTCGCACCAAGTGAAAAGCCGGCGCCTGCGTCTGGCGGCGACCCGCAAAGCCCTGATCCATCCCCGCAGCCGCTTGCTGCAGCAATCCCAGCGACTCGATGAACTGGAGCAACGGCGGCTTCAGGCATGGGCTAACCTGGCGCGCAATCGCCGGCACCGCATCGACAGCTTGCAACGTCAATTGTGGATGCAATCACCCGCGCATACTCTGGATTATCTGGGCAAAGACCTGCAACGGCTGCATACGCGACTGCACCGGTCCGTGAACCGCGCCCTGGAGTCTCATCAGCAGCATCTGCTTAAAACAAGCCAGGCCCTGCACACGGTCAGTCCGCTCGCGACCCTGGACCGGGGTTATGCCATTGTAATTCGGGCGGAAGATAAAAAAGTGCTGCGTCAGGCCGATGATATAACCGTAGGTCATAATGTCGAAGCCAGATTGGCTCGCGGTCGGCTCGTATGCACCGTGGCGGAGAAATACGATGAATAACTCAGTATGCCGGCAGTTATGCCGGGGTATCGTGGCAATCAGCCTGCTCACCATGGCTCATGGGGCAGTTGCAACGCTTAGTGAATTGCCGCAACAGAATGCCGTCCCGGGCGGCATCGCCATCATCGCCCTTGTCGGACTCGACGCAACAGCACTACCGGAAGCTCACTACGGCGACGTACGCATCATGGTCAAGAAAGTAGACGATGTATGGCACGCAGTGGTCGGCATTCCCCTGAGCACCGAGCCTGGCCGACAAACCATCGAAGTTGTGCAGGGTGCGGCGCGGCAACATTTCTCTTTTATGGTCAGCGCCAAGGAATACGAGGCTCAGTACCTTACCCTGAAAAATAAACGCCATGTCAATCCCACGGCGAAAGATCTCAAACGTATCCGCGGCGAAAGCGCGTTGATGAACGCGGCCTTCGCTACCTGGACCGACAATGCGGAGGTACCCGGACGGTTCGCGCTACCGGTTCAGGGGCGTTTGAGCAGCCCCTTCGGATTGCGTCGCTTTTTCAATAATGAACCGCGTAACCCACACTCGGGGCTGGACATCGCGGCGCAAATCGGTACGCCCATTGACGCCCCTGCCGCCGGCAAAGTTGTGGTGACAGGTAACTTCTTTTTCAATGGCAACACCGTGTTTATCGATCACGGGCAGGGCTTGATCAGTATGTATTGCCATATGGATACCATCACCGTGAGCAACGGCGACAACGTGCGGGCCGGCCAACGCCTGGGAACCGTGGGCAAAACAGGGCGGGCGACGGGGCCGCATTTACATTGGAGCGTCAGCCTGAATAATACACGCATCGACCCCGTGCTGTTTTTTATAGAGCCCATTGCCACCGGGCAGAAATAAAAGCTGGTGCCTGGTGACGAAAGTGATAATTGCAGTTAAATTGAGGTAATGACCCCCTTCCCCTACAATTAAAGCCAAAAGCTGTCTGGATGGCGGATGGTGAGGATTAAATCACCACACGGGATAGAAATTGATTTAAAATACCCGCTCCTGTACTCAACTCCGCAAGGTACCGATGGATCTCCTGCGCAAAGACCACAGTCTATTGCAGCAATCCGTGAGAGGCGTAATCGCCTACCGGCCGGACAGCGGTGTTCTCGTGTGTGACGCCAACGGCATCATCATGGAAGCGAATCTCAACGCCGAGGGCATATTTGGCTTCACTACCAGTGAGCTGGTGGGCAAAACTTCAGACATTATCATCGTTTCCTCCAGCGGTTCCCTGCCATCTCTGCTGTCCGACGCAGGACATGAAAATTCGGCCCAGCCCAAGCGCCACCAGGTTTTAGGCCGCCACAAGGACGGTAAGATGTTCCCGGTAGTGCTGCATATCTGGCGCGCAGCAGACCAGAATAATTATTATTTCCTGCAGGTAACCGCTGAACAGAAACCGGCATCGACATCGCCTTCGATCATGATGCAATCGATAAATGACGGCGAGCATTTGCAACAACTACTCGACGCTCTGCCGGTGGGCATTTTTGAATGCAACAACCTGGGCCAGATAAAATACTGCAATCAGCGCTTCTGCAGTATATTCGGCTACCCGAAGCAGTCCCTGACGGGCATGACTTTTTGGTCATTGGCGGCGAACGCGGTGGAGCTGACCAAACTTCATCATTATTGTCGGGACATCGCCAACAAGGCCATTCCGGAAGTCAATATTCAGTTCCGGACACATCAGCAACAGACCATCACGGTATCTCTGGATTTGAATTATCTGCGCGACAAAACGCACACGATTATCGGCATCTCAGGGACCGCCACCCCGGCACCGGCCAAAGATACGCGAAACCTGAGTGCGCGCTCCAAGGAAGAATTGCGCCAACTGGTGCGCGAACGAGCGCTCACCGTCGAACAAACCACCTATATTCTCGAAGAGCAGATCAAGGAACACAGCCGCACCGCGGATCAATTGCGCCGTACCAATCAAATTCTGGAATCCGTGTTTACCCATACACCGATTCATATCGCCTACCTTGATCGCCATTTGGTGTTTGTCACCGCAAACCGGGCGTTTATTGAAAGTTTTTCCCCGGATACCAGACCGTTGACCGGCCGCAGCATTGCTGAAATCCCGGCGCTCCGTGACAGGATTGTGCTGCTGCGGGAAATGATCGAGAATGGCGGCAATCGCAGTTTCTACCACGAAACTTTCGCGCATAACCCGCGCCGCAATAAGCCCGCCTTTTTCGACTGGTCGGTGACCGCCTTGGGCAGTACCGACAAGAACTTGTCCGGTCTACTACTGGCTTTTGACGACGTAACCGACTATGTGAATTCCCAGGCGGAAAAGCAGCGCACGCAGGAACACCTGACCAGCATCGTTAACAATGTACCCATCATCCTCTTCGCCATTGCCGCGGACGGTACCGTGGAACTTGCGGAAGGCCGGGGCTTGACCAATATTCGCATCAAGAGTGGGCAGTTGATTGGCAGAAATATCACCTCCTGTTTCCCGAATCATCAGACACTGCTGGACAACATGCAACGCGCCCTCACGGGAGAAGAGTTCTCCGCCATCGAAACCATCGGCCAGCGAGTATTCGAATTCTGCTATAAACCCGGCATCGTCGGCACCGATGGCCGTTGCGACATTACCGGTATCGCCACGGATATAACCGACCTCAAACACACAGAACAACAATTGCGCAACAGCAGAACCCTGCTCGCCGAAGCCCAGAAAATCGCCCATCTTGGCAATTGGACGTGCGAATGGCGTGATGGCGAAAGTCTGGCTCCCCAATATTGGTCCGACGAGGTGTATCACATCATCGGGCTGGATAAACAGCGGCACACACCCAATAATGCTGACTATCGCGACCTGGTGCACGAAGACGACCGCCCGCTGCTGGCAACCGCAGTCAAGATCGCCCATGCCAACCGTCAACCTTACCTGGTGGAGTATCGTCTGATACGTCCCGACGGTCAGGAGCGCATTCTACAGGAGCGCGGCATCATCAAATTCGATGCCAACGGCGTCGCCATCAATATGCATGGCACCTTGCAGGACATTACTGAACGACGCCGCACGGAGCAATTCCTGCTCAAAGTCACTAACTTTGACACCCTCACCGGGCTGCCGAACCGGAATCTGTTCCAGCAACACCTGCAGCAGGCCATTGGTCGAGCGCAACGCAGCAACCAGATGGTCGCGTTGCTGAGCCTGGATCTGGACAATTTCAAAAGCATCAACGAATCGCTGGGCCATGTTTTCGGCGATCAATTATTGCGTGAAGTCAGCCAGCGATTACAAGCCGCCTTGCGACCAGACGATACCCTGGCCCGTCTCAGCGGTGACGAGTTTTGCGTCATCATGGAACAGTTACAGGGAGGCAATGACGCTGCCTGGATGGTGCAGCATATACGCAAAATACTCAAGAATGCCTACACGCTCGGTAATCATGAAGTATTCTGCAGCGCATGCATTGGTATATCCATATTTCCGGCGGATGCCGGCAACACGGCAGACATATTACAGCATTCCCAGTCAGCCCTGCGCCGCGCCCGAGAGCATGGACGGGATTCTTACCAGTACTACACCACCGACATGAACACACGGGCGCTGGAACACCTGTTATATGAAAACGCATTACGCTATGCGTTGGAGCGTAACGAGCTGGAACTGCATTACCAGCCACAAGTGGCTCTGAACAATGGCCAGGTGGCGGGCCTGGAGGCTCTGTTGCGCTGGCGTCACCCGGATATGGGCTTGATTGCTCCCAATCAATTCATTCCGCTGGCGGAAAAAACCGGATTGATCGTACCCATCGGTTTATGGGTGATTCGCACCGCCTGCAATCAGGTACGTCAGTGGATCGCTCAAGGCATCGGACCGTTACGCATGTCTGTCAATATGTCACCGCAGCAAGTGTTTCAACCGGGTATTGCTCATGACATTGAGGGCATCTTGGGTGAAGTGGGACTGTCCCCCGAATTCCTTAAACTGGAGCTCACGGAAAGCTCGTTACTTGAAGATTCGACACGCACCCGCCTGGTGCTCAATCGTTTACAGCAAATAGGCATCAAGATATCCATCGATGATTTCGGCACCGGCTATTCATCCCTCACTTACCTGAAACGTATCCCGCTGGACACCCTGAAGATCGATCGTTCATTCATTCAGGACCTCCCTCGAAATTCCGACGATGCCGCGATCTCGGGCGCCATCATCGCGCTGGCCAAGAGCCTTAATATTCGTGTTATTGCCGAAGGTGTGGAGAATGTGGAACAATTGCGCTTTCTGGAGCAACAAGACTGCGACGAAGCTCAGGGAAACTTCATTAGCGAACCACTGCCAGCGGCAACCATGCTGCAGTGGTTGCAACAACGTGATCCGACGAGGATGTTTCCGGATCAACGCATCACAGGCTAACAACAAGGAACATGGCGTTATGGCAGTTGTTATTACATGCGGATAAAAATACCACTTCTACTCACGTTACTATGCTGGCACTTGCCGGTCAATGCGGCCTGTACCGATGCTCCCGCTCCAAAAGTCAACTGGTATGGCTGTGATCTCAGCAAGCGGGATTTCAACCACCACGATCTACGGAATGCGATCCTCAAGGAAGCGGTATTGGCGGGAACCAATTTTCAGGGCGCCAATCTCAGCGGCGCCGATCTTGAACAGGCTAATTTACAAGGCGCCCAGTTTGTCGGCGCGCGCCTGGACAATGCCCGCCTGGTACGGGCCGATCTTAGGGACGCTGATTTACATGATGCCAGCTTTCATAGCGCGCGTTTTGATCGTGCCTTATTGAACAACGTTAACCTTGAAAATTGCAAGGGTAACAACAGCCGATTTTATGACAGCAAGCTTAATCGCGCCCGCTTTAATCATTGCAGCCTTGAGAACAGTAATTTCGAACAGGCCGTTATCAACGACGCCGACTTCAGCGCTGCCCTTGCAAATAAAGCGATATTCGATAGCGCCATGGCTGAAGGCGCCCGTTTTCGAGGCGCGCAGTTGCAACAGGCTAGCTTTGAGGGTGCCGTATTGACCGACAGTGACTTTACCGGCGCCGACCTCACCCGCGCATCCCTGGTCGGTGCCGACATCACGGGCATTATCTTGTCAAATACGCCACTGGGCAACGCCACCTGGGTGGACCACAAACGCTGTAAACCCAGCGCACAGGATGTGTGCGACTGAACACCATTGGGCGCGCTGTACCTGCATAACGCGCTGGGAAATCGCCAATAAAAAAGGGCGGACCCGGTCCGCCCTCAGGTAATACCCATCGTGAGGCGCTTAGAACGTCACGCCCACTGCGTTCAGATTTTTGCCCTGCTCTTCGAAATTCACTTTCACCATGCCCTTGGCATCCTTCAGTCCGCTGATGATATCGCTACTGGCGGTGAAGGTAATGGGGCTGCGGGATTCCGCATCCATTATCGTAAAAGTGCCCTTACCGGAATCAATGGACGTCACTTGTCCGACATGCGCACTGGGTCCCATGGATTCGCATGCAACAGCCGATGCTGAACCAATAACCAACAGGGACATTAAAGCCAATTTTGCAATGGTTTTAGACATTTCCGTACACTCCTTTCAATGACGTTGAAAAATCTCAGCACAGGTTACACTCACGTCCCTGGCATGCCAATACCTGCTTTGAAAAGTCAGATATTTCAGCATATGCCGAAACGTAATATTAGATCATAATCATATACTTTTGCACCAACTCTATTTACAGGATTTTCATGGATTTAACGACTTGATCTGAAACAATTTAAGGTTATATTTAGCCTAAACAGATCAAAAGGTGGCGCCCCGCAACACGTTTACACCTTCAGTTTTCGAGCGCAGGGACGAAACAGGGGTAAGTACCACCCGGGTTTGAAAGGGGTAAAAAAATGGAGATAGATGCGTTAAAAGAACTGCTGGAACAGATGTCCGACCAGGACCTGTTTCGTTTTCTGCGTCGGTCGATCTGCAAATCCTTCATCGATATCGAACATCATCACAATGACTTATCGGATGAACTGGATGTGGTGTTCTCTGAATGCCAGCGCCGCGGAAAGGAGCGCTTGTATGACAAGATTTACGAATCGATTTGTAACGATCCGAATCTCTGCAAGACCGGTTGAAAATCACCATCGCCGGTCTGATTGAATCGTAGGGTGCGTATTACGCACCGGTTCGTGATCTAGATCCCGAGAGAAGTTGCCCTTTCAAAGCAAATACGGTGCGTCATACGCACCCTGCCATCTGTGCCGCTGATGCGTACCCGCCGGCGTTTTTACCGAGTCTCGCACCCTACGCTACCCACACCCGGGCATTTCGGAACATACGCATCCAGGGTCCGTCTTCACCCCATTCATCAGGATGCCAGGAATGTTGTACCGTGCGGAACATTCGCTCCGGGTGCGGCATCATGATGGTGAACCGGCCGTCGGCGGTAGTCAACGCGGTGATCCCCATCGCGGAGCCATTAGGATTTAACGGGTAGGTTTCCGTCGCACGTCCATAGTGATCCACGTAGCGCGCGCACACCAGATTTCCGGCCATGACCTCGGACAGTCCATTTTTGGCGAACTGCACACGACCCTCACCATGAGCCACGGCAATCGGCAGACGCGCTCCCACCATACCTTCCATGAATATTGATGGCGACGCCACTATCTCCACCTGACACAATCTGGCTTCGAACTGCTCCGATAAATTGCGCTCGAAACGCGGCCAAAGAGCGGCGCCGGGGATCAACTCCTTGAGATTGGACATCATTTGGCAACCATTGCATATGCCTAGCGCAAAGGTATCGCTGCGATCGAAAAACGCCGAGAACTCATCGCGCGCCAGAGGATTGAGCAGAATGGATTTCGCCCAACCGGCACCTGCGCCCAACACATCACCGTAAGAGAAACCGCCGCAAGCTACCACCCCCAGATAGTCTCGCAAACTCACCGAGCCATTAAGGATGTCGCTCATGTGCACATCAACGCAATCGAAGCCGGCGCGATCAAAAGCCGCTGCCATTTCGATCTGACCATTGACGCCCTGTTCCCGTAAAATTGCCATAGCTGGACGCTTACCGCCACCGATAAAAGGCGCCGCGACATCCAGCGCCGGATCATACGGCAAACTGACACTCATACCCGGATCCATGGTATCGCCAATCTGCTGATACTCCTGGTGCGCGCAGTCAGGATTGTCGCGCAAGCTGCGCATCAACATCGAGGTACGCGACCACATCTGCTGCAACGTTACACGGCTTTCGTTGACTACGGTCTTTTTATGATGAGTAATGACAATTTGGTCACCCTTTGCCGGGGAGCCGATGACGAAGCTGTGCTTACCCAGTCCGGCGTTATGCAAAACCTCCAGGACTTCATCCGTATCCTGATGACGCACCTGCAGCAGGGCTCCCAACTCTTCGCTGAACAAGGCGGCCAGCGGATCGTCCCCCAGGTCATCCAACGCCAGCCGTAACCCGGTGCACCCGGCAAAAGCCATTTCCACCGCGGTGACAAACAAACCACCGTCCGAGCGATCGTGATAGGCGAGAATACGTCGGTCCTGGTGCAGTTCCTGAAGCGCAGCGAAAAAACCGGCCAGCGCCGGTATATCATCGACATCCGGCGGGTAGTGGCCGATCTGATTATAAACCTGCGCCAGCGCCGAGCCACCCAGTCGATTGCGCCCCTTGCCCAGATCGACAAACACCAAATCAGTGCTGCCTTGATCGGTGCGCAGTTGCGGTGTCAGTGTGTGGCGGCAATCGATTACCGGTGCAAACGCCGATACGATCAGAGACACCGGAGCGATCACCCGCTTGTCCGCGCCCGCTTCCTGCCATATCGTTTTCATCGACATGGAATCCTTGCCAACCGGTATGGTGATACCCAGTTGTGGGCACATTTCCATGCCGATGGCTTCCACCGCGGAAAACAGCGCCGCATCTTCCCCGGGAAATCCGGCGGCTGCCATCCAGTTGGCTGACAACTTGATATCCGATAATTTTTCAATTCTGGCGGCGGCGATATTCGTCAACGCTTCCCCGACCGCCATGCGTGCGGATGCGGCGGCATGCAGTATGGCAACAGGTGCGCGTTCGCCCATTGCCATGGCTTCACCGGTATAGCCTTCGTAAGTCGACAGGGTAACGGCAACATCGCTCACCGGTACCTGCCAAGGACCGACCATCTGGTCACGGGCGACCAGACCGGTGATGGTGCGATCACCGATGGTAATTAGAAATCCTTTATCCGCGACCGTGGGTAACTGCAAAATGCGCCGCACGGCTTCCGCGGGATCGATTTTGCCGGTATCGATTTCCGTACGAGTGAAAGTCTGGTGATTATCGCGACGCAGCATTTTCGGCGGCTTGCCCAGCAATACATCCACGGGCAACTCCACTGGCAGGTTATCAAAATGACCATCCCCCAGAACCAGCAGCGGTTGCGGTTCCGCCACGGTTTCGCCAATCACCGCGTAAGGACAGCGTTCACGCTCACAGATCGCGATAAAACGCTCCAGCGCCTCTGGCTGCAAGGCCAATACATAGCGCTCCTGCGCCTCATTACACCAGATTTCCATGGGTGACATGCCGGGTTCGTCATTGGGTATGGTGCGTAATTCAAAGCGTCCGCCCCGGGCACTGTGGTTGATAATCTCAGGAACGGCGTTGGATAAACCACCGGCGCCCACATCGTGCACCGCGATCACCGGATTTTGGGCGCCCAGCTGCCAGCACTGGTCGATCACTTCCTGGCATCGACGCTGCATTTCCGGGTTACCTCGCTGCACCGAGGCAAAGTCCAGATGCTCGGCGCTTTCACCACTGGACATGGAAGAAGCCGCGCCACCGCCCAAGCCGATCAACATGGCCGGACCGCCCAGGACCACAATGGGAGCTTTTCCCGGGATATCACCCTTGTGTACATGGGCGCGATCAATGTTGCCCAGGCCACCCGCCAGCATGATAGGTTTATGATAACCCCGCAGCAGCGCGCCTTCCGGCGCGGTGATTGCCTGCTCATAGGTACGAAAATACCCGCACAGTGCGGGACGACCGAATTCGTTATTGAAACTGGCGGCGCCGATCGGAGCTTCCAGCATTATCTCCAAGGCGGAAGCGATGTGCGATGGTTTGCCATTATCCTGTTCCCACGGTTGCCTGTGTTCGGGAATCCGCAGATTGGAAACGGAGAATCCGGTGAGACCGGCTTTGGGTTTGGAACCTCTGCCGGTAGCGCCTTCATCACGGATTTCGCCACCGGACCCGGTGGCCGCGCCAGGAAACGGTGCAATTGCCGTGGGATGGTTATGGGTCTCCACTTTCATGAGGATATCGAGCTGCTGCTGCACCCCACGATAGCGCCGGGTCAGGGGATCCGGAAAAAACCGTTTCACCTGGTAGCCGGCAATCACCGAGGAATTGTCCTGATACGCGGAGAGCACGCCGTCCTGGTGTTTTTCGTATGTGTTCTTGATCATGCCGAACAAGGTACGCGCGCGTTGCCGATTGTCGATGACCCAGTCCGCGTTAAAAATCTTGTGTCGACAATGCTCGGAATTGGCCTGGGCGAACATCATGAGTTCGACATCCGTGGGATTGCGTCTCAGCAACTGGAAGTTTTCCAGCAGATAATCCATTTCGTCAGGTGACAGCGCCAATCCCATCTGAAGGTTCGCCTGTTCCAGCGCCTCCCGGCCGGCACCTAACACGTCGACGGTGGCAACCGGACGGGGCTGTTCCGCGCTGAATAAGGCGGCGGCATCGTCCCAATCATTGATCAGGGTTTGCGTCATGCGGTCATGGAACAGTGGCCCCAACATGGATAACACCTGGTCCGTACCACGGCCACCATCCTGGCGTCGGATATAATAGGCAATACCCCGTTCAATGCGCCGGATGACCTGCAAACCGCAAACATGCGCAATATCCGTCGCCTTGCTGGCCCAGGGCGATATGGTTCCGAAGCGTGGAATTACCGTGCATTGCCATGAGGCGCGCGCCACGTCACCGGTCAACGGCGCACCATAGGCCAGTAGCAGGGAGAGCTTTTCGTGTTCATCGGCGCGCAACTGGCGCAGACTGTCAATGAAGTGCACATAGCGCGCCTCCACGGCGCCGATCCCGGGTACGCGCTTGTTTAACTCCACCAGCAATTTTTCGCGACGAAACCGGGAGAGTGCGCTATTGCCGGTAATGATAATCATGGATACCTCATAGGGAAACCCCGCCATCGGGTAGCGCGGGTGTCAGATGCCGGACAAATCCACGCCCAGTCGTTGGGCCACTTCCTCGTAGGCTTCGACCACGCCGCCCAGACCCTGTCGAAACCGGTCTTTATCGAGCTTCTTCCGCGTGTTTGAATCCCATAGACGACAGCCATCGGGGGTGAATTCATCCCCTAACAGAACACGCCCGTGGAATGCCCCGAACTCCAGCTTATAATCCACCAGCAGCAGTCCCGCAGCCATAAACAGGCGTTTCAACACGTCATTCACCTTAAACGTGAGTTCCTTCATGCGCGCAACCTCGGCATCGGCGGCCCAACCGAAAGCGCGAATGTGATACTCATTGATCATCGGGTCATGCAGCGCATCGTTCTTGAGGAAAAATTCGAACGTTGGCGGATTTAGATCGATACCCTCCTGGATCCCCAGGCGTTTGCAAATACTGCCGGCGGCGATATTGCGCACCACGCATTCCACGGGGAACATCGTCAAGCGCTTGACCACCGACTCGTTGGGACCAAGCAACTTTTCAAAATGGGTTTCGATGCCATGCTCAGCCAATCGGGTCATGATAAAGGCGTTAAACCTGTTGTTGATCGCGCCTTTTCGCTCCAACTGCGCCTTTTTCTCACCATCGAATGCCGTGGTATCGTTTCTGAAGTGCAGGACAAGTCGATCCGCGTCATCGGTCAAGAACACCGACTTCGCCTTACCCGCGTATAGTTCCTGTTTCTTTTGCATGTTCAATTCACCTGATCAGACTGTATCTTCACTGTTCATACTGCACGCCAACCCAGACCGGTTTCCTGACCCGCAACCGCAATCCAATCCGGAGTGCACTCCAGTACCGAACTGAATCCCGCGGTCACGTGGTCGGGATGGTTATTATTCTCGCTCAGATGTATCGCCACGATGTGCGTTAAACGGCTGCAATCCACCTGCCGCAGCAACTCACACGCCTGGTCATTGTTCAAATGCCCGTAGCCGCCGCTGATTCTCCGCTTCAGGCTATGGGGGTAGCCGCTGGCCAGTAACATATCCAGATCGTGGTTACTCTCCAGCAGCAAGGCATCGCAGCCGTGCAAACAGGCGATCATGCGCGGCGTGAGCCGGCCCGCGTCCGACAACATGCCGATTTGCGCCCGGCCGTCGCTGAACACATACTGACACGGCTCATGGGCATCATGCGGCACCGGGTATGCCTGCACCTCGACGTCCTTGACGGCGAAGCGCGCATCACTATCGATGAATTTACTGTCGATATCCGCGTAGGCCTCGACAGCCCGCGCGGTACCCCGGGTCAGGTACACCGGCACGCCATGTTTACGCGCAAAAGCACCGGCGCCACGGATATGGTCGCCATGCTCGTGGGTGAGCAGCAGCGCATCGATGGCGCCTGGATGACAGCCCACCCGGCCCAAACGACGCTCTGTTTCGACCACGGAGAATCCGCAATCCACCAGCAACCGTGTCGTCCCCTGTTCCACCAAGGTGGCATTGCCTTTACTGCCGCTCCCCAGTATGGTGAATCGCATGCCCGGTTACTCGAGCTGCTCCGACAATTGCTTCAGCAGGGGTTCCGCCTCGTCGGCCTTGATCAGTTTCTGATCCTTGTCGCGGATCAGGACGTTCACCGACTCGCCTTCATCATGCAGCACAATCTGATAAGCACGTACCTGGGCCTCGCTGGAAAACAGGCTGCTAAACCACCCTTTATCCTCGCCGCTCGGCGCCACAGGATCTCGGGTTTCTACAAAATAAGTGCCATTGGAGCGGTCGCGGTCGGTGATCACCAGCTTCATGTGATCCAGCGCTACCCCAACCCGGCGCCAGGCACGTTGAAAATCCTGATCCACGCGCAGTATTTTGTTGCCGTCGGCATCGGTAACCAGGGACGTCAATTTGGTACGCAGTGCAGTTGCCAGCATACCCTCCGCCTTGTCCTGCGCCACCCCGAGATAGATCAGCAGACGCTTGCGCATTTCCGCTTCCAACTCGGCATCCGAACCCTGCAGATCCCAGACGATGGTATCGTCATCACGCAGCAGCCGGGCGCCACGGTGGGTTAAATAGATTTCCGTGGCATCGTCCGGCGTGCGTTCCAGACGTATGCGATACTTCTCTCGCAACGGCACGCCAAAAACACGCAGTACCTCATCGTCGACGGTCGCCTGCTCGGTGCTCTCGGGCATGGTTGTGCGCTGTTGTTTCCAGGCGGTTTCCACGATACCCAGTTTCGGGTCCTCGAACTCGAGAAAAAAGCCGGCGTCCAGGAAGAAATCGCGCGCCCACGGCCAGATCTGCTCGGGTTTCCCCTTGATCACGAACCAGCTCAGCGCGCCGTCATGCATGACCTGAACGCCGGCGACATCCGGCGCCACCTTCAGACCGGCAACGGTCTGGCGCTGCGCGGTTTTTTCCATGCCACCGGTATCGGGTAACACGGGAATTTCCAGGCCCCGGTCCCTGGCCGGCGCCGTCAAATCCGGCGGTACTTCGAGAGGCGGTCCATAGGTGCTTTCCTCATAAACTTTTATGGCATCGTTCGCGCATGCGGAGAGTAAAAGAATGAGAACCAGGCAAAAACCAATACGTAATACAGTCATCTGCAGAGGATTATTCGTTATTTGTGGGGAACATCGGCCGCATCCATCGCCGCGAGTACCGCAGCATGATACGACACCGACAACTCGGTCATGGGCAGGCGAAGCCCTCGGGAAACCAATCCCATTTTGTGCACCGCCCACTTCACGGGGATAGGATTAGCTTCCAAAAACAGGTTCTTGTGCAACAGCATGAGCTTCTCGTTGATTTCGGTGGCGCGCGCGCGGTCACCGGCCAGTGCGGCGGCACACATTTCATGCATCATGCGCGGCGCCACGTTCGCGGTTACGGAAATATCACCTTTGGCGCCCATTAAAATCAGCTCCATCGCGGTCGCATCATCACCGCTGTACAGGTCCAGACGCGCGCCGCAACGTTGCATGATTTCCTTGCCGCGCTCCAGACTGCCGGTTGCCTCCTTGATACCCACAATATTGGGTATATGCGACAAGCGCTCGACGGTCGCGGGCAACATATCACAGGCGGTACGACCGGGGACATTGTAGAGAATCTGCGGAATCGCCACCGCTTCCGCGATGGTCTTGTAATGCAGGTACAAACCTTCCTGGGTGGGCTTGTTATAATATGGCGTCACCAGCAAGGCGGCATCAGCCCCCGCGGCCTGGGCGCACTGGGTCAACTGTATGGCTTCACGCGTACAATTGGCGCCGGTACCGGCGATGATCGGCAGGCGCCCGGCGATATAACGCACCACATCCTGCAACACCTGGCAATGTTCATCCATGTCCAGGGTAGCGGACTCCCCGGTGGTGCCCATGGCGACGATGGCATCGGTGCCGTTTTCAACATGAAAATCGAGCAGTCGATACATGGCCTCCTTATCGAGGCTGCCATCTTCCCGCATCGGGGTGATTAACGCTACCATACTGCCGTGAAACATTAAGATGCTCCGCTGATGATATAACCATGAACCGTTGCCAACCCCGAGCCAGATCTTCAGCACCGGGAAAACGGCCATTATACCGGGATTCATTCCAATTTTAACCAGCCCCCCCACGAAAAGTGTAAAACTTGCCTCCGGCGGCACAGTGGCTCAGAATACCGGTTTTTTCAGGAAATCCCCCGATGGAAGAATTATTGGTAATTTCCGCCCTGGGCCATGACCGGCCGGGCATCGTCAACGACTTGTCCCGCGTGATTCTGGACAACAGCGGCAACATCATCGACAGCCGCATGTCGATTCTGGGGGGCGAATTCGCGGTTATCCTGCTGGTAGCGGTGTCTGATCCCCTGACAACACGGCTGGAAGATGAGCTGCAGCGACTCGGACAGGCCAAAAACCTGACTATCAGCCACCGGCGTACCCGGTCCCAGGATGCCGCCCCCAACCGCATTCCTTACCACATTGAAGTCGTCGCCATCGACCATCCCGGCATTGTCTATCAAATAACCAGTTATCTAACCAATCACAATATCAATATTCAAGACCTGGTTACCCGCCGCTATGCGGCACCCCATACCGGTACGACCATGTTTTCCATAGACATGCGGGTCGCCATTCCCGGCGATCTGGCGATAAAGCACTTCAGACAGGAGTTCACCAATTATTGTGATGAGCTGAACCTGGACATGATACTGGAAGCCATTAAATAAACCCGGAGGCGGCACATGAGCAGCGCAATCACCGTGGGCAAGAAAGTCCCGGATTTTACCTTGCCGGCCACCGGCGACCAGAGCATCAAGCTTTCCGGCCTGAAGGGCCACATTGTCGTACTCTATTTCTATCCCAAAGACAGTACTCCCGGGTGCACCACCGAAGGTCTGGATTTCACCACCCATTACCACAAGTTCCAGCGGGCCGGTGCGGTTATTTTAGGCATCTCCCGGGATAAACTGAGTTCCCACGAAAACTTCAAGAAAAAACAAGGATTTCCATTCGACCTGTTGTCTGATGAACAGGAACAACTGTGCACCCTGTTCGCAGTGATCAAGATGAAAAATATGTACGGCAAACAGGTCCGGGGGATCGAACGCAGCACGTTTCTCATTGATGCCAAGGGCGTATTACGCCAGGAGTGGCGCAAGGTAAAAGTCGAAGGCCATGTGGCCGAGGTATTGCAAGCGGTGCAGGCGTTGGCCGAGTGAATGCCCGCCCCACGCATCACAAATCATGAACCATTGGCTCGCACCCGCCATCGTGGCCCTGGCGTCCTGGGGGGTCTGGGCATTCCTCCCCAAACTCACCACCCGCTATATTGATCCCGCCAGCGCCCTGGTATTCCAGGCGGCAGGCGGCGTAATCGTCGCAGTCGCAGTGCTGATTGCGATTAATTTCAAACTGGCTTTGGACTGGCGGGGTCTTACCCTGGCGCTGGCCACGGGCGTGCTCGGCGTACTGGGTGCGTTAAGCTATCTCTATGCGGTCACACGCGGACCGGTGGCGTTGATCGCCACCGCAACGGCGCTCTACCCTGCCATTACTATCATCCTGGCATTCGTACTGCTGCAGGAGAGCGTCACCATGAAACAAGGCATTGGCATCTTGCTGGGCATAGTGGCATTGGTATTGGTTGCCGGGGGCTAGACCTCATTGGCGGCAAGTTCCGTTATTCCCCGCTTATCAAACAACGCCCACGCCGTCAGTTATTCCTGCGCCAATTGCCCATACAACAGATAAAGCGTCGACTCCTCGCGTTGAATCCGATCCCCCAAGACTTCACCGAGCTTGGCGAAATCCGCGGAAAATTTCGCCACATTGGTATCGTCGACGCCGGAACCCTGATAGCCACGCAGGAACCCCATTACGGTTTTACCGATATCGTCCATCTCACGACGAAAACTCCGTATCAGCTCACTGTTCATCTCGTTATCCGCCATCTCATTGTCCAGGTACACGTAAAGTTTTACGTTCTCGGTCAATAAATGATCCGTCAATCCGATGCGGAAGCGCGCGAGTCTGTCCATCACCACCTTATAGTTGCGCTTTTCCGCCGCTTGGGCGATATCGGTATAGATCTGCAGCAATGATTTATGGTCGCCGTGTAATCTGTCCAGCAGTTGATGGTCATAGCGAATTTCCGTTCCCTTGGCGAATTTTCCCTTGGGCGCCGGCGCCTCCACACGTTGGGCAGGCGCGCTTGCACGATCCGATGCAACATCCGTTGCACCGTCTTTTTTCTTCAGAAAACCAAACATAGACGCTACTCCTTAGATATGGCCATTGCTGCATCGGCTGCAGTTACCGCCAATTACACGACCGACTCATTGGCGCTTGCAGCCCCGACACCACGAACACGCAAAGCGAAGCCCGGTTGTCACGCGCACAAATGAATTAGGTTTGAGAAAAACAATTAACGCCAGAACCCGCCGACAACCTTCTTATCGCTGCCGGTATTGTTGGTGTTATCGACTATAACGCGGGTGTTCTTGACAAATTTTCACAAGGGATGAAGAAAATGTGCGCCAGTCGACAGTTGATATCACTTTCAATGATATCGATATCGGCGCATCACCGTGCGCACGCGCTAGCCGGATGGGACCGACTCCGTGGTTGACATCGTTGGCCGCGGCCAGGCATTGAGCACCGCTTTGACCAGGGTCGCCAAGGGAATTGCGAAGAAGATGCCCCACATGCCCCAGATGCCGCCAAAAAACAACACCGCCACGATAATCGCCAACGGATGCAGATTCACCGCCTCGGAAAAGAGTAACGGCACCAGCACATTGCCATCAAGGGACTGGATGATCGTGTAGGTCAGAATCAGATACCAGAATTCGTTACTGTTGCCCCATTGAAAATAAGCGATCAGCACCACGGGAAAGGTAACCACCACCGCGCCGATGTACGGCACCAGCACGGACATGCCCACGAGCGCACCCAACAACATGGAATAACGCATGCCGAAAATGGCAAACGCGATATAACTGACGCCACCGACAATGACGATTTCCAGAATCTTCCCGCGCACGTAGTTGCCAATCTGCAAATCCATTTCCTGCCAGACGCGCGTTACCAACTCCCGGCGCCGGGGCAAATAATTTTTGGCCCATGCGACGATTACATGTTTGTCCTTCAAGAAAAAGAACACCAGAAACGGCACCAGAATCAAATAAATCAGCAATGAAATGATACCCGGTAACGACAGCAGTCCCTGGGTAAGCACATCCTGCCCTTGCTCCAGGATCTGGGAGCGCAGCGCGTTGATCACTTCCTTGATTTGAGTTTCCGAAATCAGGTTGGGGTAATTTAACGGCAACTGCAACAGTACTTCCTGCCCCTTGCTGATCATATTGGGCATTTCCCGAACCAATTGGGCAATCTGACGTGACAGCAGTGGAATCAAGCCCAGCACCAGGGTAAACAGCACCAGCAGGAACATGACGAACACCAGCAGCACCACCAGCATGCGACGCACACCGAGTTTTTCCAGTTTAGTGATGGCGCCTTCCAGTAAGTAGGCGATGATAATACTGGCCAGTAATGGCGCCAGGATCTTGCCCATCACCATCACCACACCGAAACCAAAAACCAGCATGAGCGCCAGAATCACTGCCTGCGGGTCGGAAAAATTCCGTTGAAACCATTCTTGTAGAATCTGTTTCACAAGTTTCCTTATGCGTCGCTATACTTTTGATAGGCGTTCTTGAAGATCGCTTCCAATTCGTCGATCACGGTCACCAGATCGCGGCCATGCATTATATGTTGCGCTACCAGGCCGGAGGTTTCATTGAGTAATTTGGCTTTATCCAGCATCGGATAGGTCGCTGTCAAACGCTTGAGCGCGCCAACAACGGTTTCCTGGGGCGGCCGGGGGATGTTTTCGGGTTGCTGGCGCATTACCGCTGCCGAGCCATCCTCCCGCGACGCTGCGCCAGGGGAATTCTGTTGTGCCAGGAATCGGGCGAACGCCAACAGGGAGGCTTGATCCCCGGGCGCCAGCGCGCTAACGATAGCCATGAGTTCCTGGTCGATCTTGGTCATAGTGTGCCGCACGGTGCGAAGATAACGGCCGTTAGTAAAGGAAATGAAGCGGGGAGTATAGCCGATTGACCGGATTTCCGGTCAATCATATGGCGGCTAATCTTCCGGTGTGGGATGGTCTTCACAATATTGGCGGGCAAATTCTAATAGTTTTTCTACGGTATGTTGCCTGAATTTCTGTTTCTGATGCACAAAGGAGAAGGGTCTTTCCAGACGCGGGTCCAAATCGATGGCGACGAGCGTACCCAAACGCAGCTCCTTGGTGAGTGTGGCGCGGGACAGAATGGTAATACCGATGCCCGCTTCCACCGCGCCTTTGATGGCCTCAGGGCTGCCCAGCTCCATAATAACATCCAGTTCCGTGGTATCCAGACCACTGCTGTGCAAGTAGTCAATAATAACTTCCCGGGTGCCTGACCCTTCCTCGCGACAGATATACGGGTATTCTAATAATTTTTTTAGTGGTATACGGACTTCATGAGATAACGGATGATTGGGAGGCACTACCGCCACTAAGCGATCAATACGGCACAGCTCAACCGCAAGGTTTTTATTGCTGACTTGCGCCTCCACGACGCCCAGGTCAATGACGTTATTTTCCACCATGGACACGATGCCGTCACTGTTGGAGACTCGCAGGCGAATATTCACCTCCGGAAACTTCTTTTTGAAATCACCCAGCAACGAGGGCAACAAATACTCGGCGATGGTGGTACTCGCGCCGACAATCAGCACACCACTGACATCGCCGGTAATCTCGCGCACTGAATTTTCCATCTCATGATAAAGCTGGAAGATCTGATCCGCAAAACCGAAAACTCGTTTACCGGCATCGGTCAGGCTGATTCGATTATGAGTGCGGTCGAATAAGCGCGTGTTGAAATGTTCTTCGAGTTGGCGCACCTGGAATGTCACCGCGGGTTGCGTCATATGCAGTGCTTCGGCCGCTTTGGTAAAGCTCAGGTAACGAGCTACGGTATGAAAAACTTGGAGACGACGATCGGCCATCTGATTGAGTCCCTGAACGTGAATGTGTTCTATCGATGAGATAGTAACAGTTTATTGTTTGAATACAAAACAAGTCTTGGATTATTTCTCGTCTAAAGACTGTTTAATACCAGTATCAATCAAACCAGCGTCATTAAGCCGCTATTTTCCTATAACGGAACGCATAGTATGTAACGGGTATGATCACCAAGGTCAGCACTGTGGATACCAGGATGCCGAATATCAATGAAACCGCCAACCCGTTGAAGATCGGATCATCCAGGATAAAGAACGCACCGATCATCGCCGCCAGCCCGGTGAGCACAATCGGCTTCGCACGTACCGCCCCGGAACGTACCACCGCTTCCTCGAAAGGAATACCCTGTGCCACTTGCTCATTGATAAAATCCACTAATAATATTGAGTTTCGGACGATGATCCCCGCCAAGGCGATCATGCCGATCATGGAAGTGGCGGTAAACTTCGCGTCCATGCCGAGCATATCCAGCAATGCATGTCCCGGCATAACCCCTATTATGGTTAATGGTATAGGCACCATGATGATCAGCGGTATCATGTAGGAACGAAATTGGGCAACCACCAGCAAATAGATCAAGATCATGCCCACCGCGTAAGCGATACCCATATCACGAAAAGTTTCGTAGGTGATTTGCCATTCCCCATCCCATTTGATGCCATAACGATAGGGATTTTCCGGTACATTGATCAGATACTGATCCAGACCGCCGATGTCGCTGAAATCGTCGTGCGCCAGGGTGCCGTAAATATCAAACATGCCATACAACGGACTGTCCAGCGCGCCCGCGGCATCCGCGGTGACAAAAGTTACCGGCAGCAGGTCTTTGTGATAAATCGCGCGTTCGCGCCGCTGATCCAAGACCTGTACCAGATCACCCAACGCAATCAAGACACCATTCTGATTGCGAACTTTTAACGCCAGCAGTGGTTGTATATCCGCCTTGTCCGACACCGCAAATTCCAGACGCACCGGCGTCGGATATTTATCCTGACTGCCATGGGTGTAGGTAACATCCTCACCACTGAGCGCGGTAGTCACCAGCTGCGCGACTGCCGCCTGGGATACGCCCAAAATTGCCGCCTTTTGTTGATCGATCTTGAGCAGAAACTTGGGTGCCGGATACTCGATGCTGTCATCGATGTCCACGACGTCATCGGTGGCGCTGAACACGTTGCGCACGCGCTCCGCCAATAGCGCCTGTCCGCTATAGTCCAAGCCATAAATTTCAGCGACCAGCGGCGATTGCACCGGCGGCCCGGGCGGCACTTCGACAATTTTGACATTGGCATTGAACGGCGCCGCGATCTCCTGCAACGGCGCGCGCATGGCAAGCGCCACCGCGTGACTGCTGCGATGACGATGCGCTTTGTCCACCAGATTGACTTGCATATCGCCGACATGCGCAGCGTTACGCAGATAGTACTGGCGTACCAGACCATTGAAGTTTATCGGTGCGCTGGTGCCGGCATACACCTGGTAGTCTGACACTTCCGGCACGCCGCGGACATATTCCGCAAGCGCACTCAACACGCGGGCGGTCTGCTCGAGCGCGGTACCTTCGGGCATATCCACCACGATCTGAAATTCGGACTTGTTATCGAACGGCAACATCTTCAACACCACAACCTTGACCAGCGTCAGGCCGACGGACAGCGCGATCAGCACCAGGATTACGCCAAACAAGACTCTGCGGTTACGAACGCCGACAGCACCCATCAGAAACGGTCCTAACAAGCGGTTAAACAACGGATAAAGTTTATCTTCCGCGCCGTGACCGCCGTGACCAGCATCACCGGCGGGCGCGTGGTGCCTCAGCACCTTCAAAGCAAACCAGGGAGTCACCACGAACGCCACCGCCAGGGAAATCAACATGCCGATACTGGCGTTGATCGGTATCGGGCTCATGTAGGGACCCATCAAACCGGTCACGAACGCCATCGGCAGCAGCGCGGCGATCACTGTGAAGGTCGCCAGGATGGTCGGCCCACCCACCTCGTCCACCGCATGCGGAATCGCTTCCAACAGACTGCGCGCACCCATCTGCAGGTGCCGGTGGATATTCTCCACCACCACGATTGCGTCATCGACCAGGATACCAATGGAAAATATCAGCGCGAACAAGGATACGCGATTCAAGGTAAAACCCCAGGCCCAGGATGCAAACAGAGTGATCGCCAGCGTAACCACGACCGCCAGACCGACGATCAGAGCCTCGCGCCAACCCAGGGCGATGAGCACCAACAACACCACGGACATGGTCGCGAATACCAGTTTGCTGATTAACTTGATGGCCTTGTCATTCGCGGTTTCACCGTAGTTACGCGTAACCGTGATGTGCACGTCATCGGGAATGAAAATACCTTGCAAATGATCCAACCGTTGAATCACCTGGTCTGCGATAGCGACGGCGTTGGTGCCTTCCTTTTTGGCGATAGCGACGGTAACCGCGGGAAACTCGCCTTGCAGCGCGATACCTTTGGTTTGCGCCGCGGCACCGGTGCCAAACCAGACGTACTGTTCGGGCTGATTCGGCGCCAGACGCACTTGCGCCACATCGCGCAGATAAACCGGTCGCCCATCGTGCACGCTGACGACAATGCCGGCTATTTCGTCCACGTTTTCAAAGAAGGTGCCGGTTTGCACCTGGATCTCGCTATTGTCCGCGACCAGCTGACCATTAGTTTGCGATGCATTGGCGCCGGCCAACGCCTGGCGCAGATCATCCAGCGTCAAGCCATAAGCGGACATGGCGGCATTATCAAACAGCACCTGCACTACCTGGCGCGCCCCCCCAATGGTGTAAATGTCCCGGGTGCCCGGAATACGTTTCAGCTCGGTCTCCAGGGCATGGGAAACTTTCTGCAAATCGTAAGCGCCTTTGGTGTTGTCTTCTGTCCACAACGTCAAGCTGACAATAGGCACATCATCAATGCCTTTGGGTTTGATGATGGGCTGGCCAACACCTAGATTTTTAGGCAGCCAATCCTGGTTGGAGAATATTGCGTTATACAAACGCACGATGGCGTCGGTTCGGTTCTCGCCTACTTTATAGCGTACGGTGAGCACCGCCATTCCCGGATAAGAAACGGAATAGATGTGTTTGATGCCGGTGATTTCCGACAATATCTGCTCCGCCGGAGTCGCCACCAGATGCTCGACTTCCTTGCTGGAAGCGCCCGGGAACGGAATAAATACGTTGGCAAAGGTAACATTAATCTGGGGCTCTTCTTCGCGCGGCGTTACCAGCACGGCAAAGACACCCAACAACAAACCAACCAAAGCCAGCAGCGGCGTAATTTCAGTGGTCAAAAATCGTTTAGCGATCGAGCCCGAGACACCCACAAATTCACCTAATCCCTGATTATCAATTGGTTTCTTTGCGCAAGATCCCCGCCTTAATGGGATCAAGAGCGATTTTCTCACCTGCGGTCAACCCGGAAAGTATCCGCAGCTTGTCATCCGCGCGACTGCCAACTCGCACTTGACGAAAATGGATACTCCCGTCATCCGCCACGACATAAACGCCGGTGACCTCGCTGCGGTAAACAATCGCCTGTGCCGGCGCCAACAATACCTGCTGGTCAGCAACCGCAAACGCTATTTTGGTAAACATCCCGGGATAGAAACCGCCTTCCTTGCTGTTGAAGTAGGCACGCACCTGAAAACTGTGAGTTTGCGCGTCCGCGAACGGGTAAATGGTCAGCGCCGTGACCGGCATGCTACGTTCGCCCAGAATAATGCGAGCGGGTGTTTCCTTGCGCAAGGACTGAGCAAGAAATTGGGGCACATAGGCAGTGATCCGCAACTTGTCCAGCGAGAACCCACTGACCAGCGGCTGGCCAATTTTCGCCAGTTCGCCGACTTCTACGTGCCGCTTGATGAGAATTCCATCATAGGGGGCATGCACCACTGTATGCTGCAATTCTTCTTGCGCCTGCTTCACTTTGGCTTCAGCGGCGGTGGTTTTTTGCTGTGCCGCTTTATAGTCCGCTTCCGCCTTCTCCAACGCGGATTTCGCGACTAATTGTTTCTGGAACACATCCTGTACCCGCTGATACTCCGACTGCGCCTCAGCCAGGCGTGCCTGCGTTTCTTCGAACGCCGCCTGGGCAGCGGTAACATCCGCCTGTTGTTGAGTATCCCGAAAACTCATGATGACGCTGCCCTTGGGCACAAAGTCATTGACGTCATAATTGATGATCTGGATACGTCCCGAGGTTTGCGCGGATACCGTGGCCTGATTCACCGCCTCGACCACACCGTCCACAATGATTTCCCGTGATTGGGATTGCGATTCCACGACCAGGGTATCCAGCTCCTGAGCGTAAGCAGCAGTGCCCAGGGAAACATTCAGGGTAAGCATGAGACAAAAACCCGCCGGAAGCAGATATTTGTTCTGGTAAGGGTTTGTTTTTCCGTCCAATATTTTTCTCACCATGGGACATTACCTGTGCCTATATATAAGCATTTTATAATATATTAATTTACCTGGATGTCAACACCCCCTATGGACCAGCGCACCCAAGACTTTTTTTTTAACAACGGTTTATACTGATAGTAAACACTTTAAGTTAGAGTAGCCTAGACCTTGTATAGATGAAGTCATCATTAATAGCAAACCGGATTGCCAAGGGCCCGTCATGCGACGCTTTGTATTGGTACTAATTGGTCTTCTTGTCCTCATGCTGTCCGCCTGCACACCGAGTTTTGTGGTGCGCGTTGACTCCATCGTCGCGCCACAGCAGGACGGTGCCGCTAACAAGTATTATCTGGACAGCGGCATGAATGATATCAGCCGCGATGATCTGTATTTCCAGGAATTCAGCGAATATTTACGCGTTCCCTTGGCGCAACAGGGCTTGCAGGCGGTTGACAGCAAGGAAGCAGCGGATATGTTGCTGCTCCTGAATTACGGAATGTCGGAAGGCAGCAATGTTTTTTACACGGTTTCGCGGCCCGTCTATCAATTAGTGGGTGGAGAAACCTTGACCTATCGGGAAACCAAAACCGATAGCGGCGGCGGCAAGACCGTGGTCACCAATACCGTCTATGTGCCCCTCCAGTATCATTACATGGGAAATGTCGCGGAAACCGATAGCCAGCTGCTGTACACCGGATTTTTTGCCGTAGAAGCACGTCCCCTCAATCAGGCCCAGACACGGCCCCTGCTGTGGAAACTCACCGCCAAATGCACCTCTTCAAGCAGCGATCTGCGGCGTTTGATGCCGCTGATGGTGCAGGCCGCCACGCCCTACTTCAACAAAAACACCGGTACCGAGCAACGCATCGAAATCAAGGAACTAGCAACGCCCGGCACCGGGAAAACCACCGCGCCTGCGGCCGCTGCGCACCCCTAACGGGGGCCCCGGCGGGAGACATTTTCAACGTTTGTTTACAAGCAGTTACCTAATCTGCCGGCGTCTGGCGGAATCACATCACATTTCACTAAAGATAGCTCCGCAAATCGCCGATAGAGCTGTTAGCGGAAGGAAAGTTGTGTGCGTTTTTCATTGGCAACGCGGATTGCGCTTTGGCTTGCGGCGATACCTGGGTTTGCTCACCATTCTACTTTCTGTATTTCTCCATCTTAATCAGCAGGGATAGAAACGGGAAACGGAAAGCAAGGGAGTTCTAAATGAGCAAATACTTGATACTCGGCGCACTACTGAGTTTGAGCATGACCTGCGGTCATGCCAACGACTTCACTACAGCCCCCCTCATGCTCGCCAAACTAAACCCCGGCGACCACGTCGAGCGAGACACCCCCGCCGCCGCTACGGCCGACGACTGGGAACGGGCTACCATCAGCTTCATTGAAAGTTACGAGCGGCATGACCTGGACCAGGCGAAACAATACGCTCAGCAAGCCATACAATTCGCCTATCAGGTGTTCGGAGCGGTACACATCAACACTGCCGATTCGCTCAACAAAATGGGTATCATTTTTGAAGCCAGCGGCATGCTGGAACAGGCGCGGCTAAATTATCAAAAATCCCTCGACATACTCACCACCGTACTCGGCGAAAATCATGCGGATGTAGCGAGCGCGCTCAACAACCTGGCCAACCTCTACTCTCTCCTCAAGAACTACGATCAGGCTGAGAGCATGCATCTACGGGCCCTGGAAATTCGCGAAAAAGACGCCACCGGCAACAAATACGCCGTGGGTCAATCCGCATACAATCTGGCGTTACTCTATGAAAAACTGGCGCGCCTTGACGATGCGGAATTGTTTTACAAGCAGGCTATTCTGGCCTGGGAAGGCAGCCAGGACAACATGAGCCTTAATATCGCCAAAGCGTTGAACAATCTTGCCAATATCTACGCTACCATCGGCAACCATCGGGCGGCGGAGGAAATGCACATGCGCGCGCTGAACGTCCGCTCCACCAATCTCGGCCCGTCCCATATCGATGTTGCCGAATCCTTGTTCAATCTCGGCACGATCTGCAGTAAACAGGAAAAATACAACGAGGCCGTTCCGTTCTTCCGCGAAGCCCTGGTGATCATGGAAAAGCAATTGGCGCCTGATGATCCGCAATTGGCGATCGCGTTATACAGTCTGGCGAATATATATCATATCCAGGCAAAAAATGAAGAAGCTTACAATCAAGAACTCAAGATGCGCGTTCACAAAGCAAGCACTACCCACGAATATTCCGCACTCGAAGAACGGCGCGCGACGGTATTTTCCACCCAACTGAATCATCGCGAGGACTACATCGTGAGCCTCTACGATAAAGCCAAACCGCTGTATCAGAGAGCACTGGCGATCTTCCGCAGCGCCTATGGCGAAAATCATCCGAGCGTGAAAGTGATCAAAGAAGAGTATGCGCTGTTGCTCGACAACAATATCAAGTAACCATAGCAACCATGCGTCACGCCGGCGCGCTAAGGATAGCGCGCCGGATCCGCTCCAGACTCCTGAAGTTCGATCGTCATCTGCCGCAGCCAGGCCTGATAACGATTCTGCAGCGCAGTGTCCACCGCGGGGGTAAAAATATCCATCGCTTCCCGCACCGACCATTGACCAAAGGGCCGCGCCAACAACCATGCCAAACCCAACGCCGTGGCTTCAACCTGCCCCGGTCGATGTACCGGCAATCCGGTCAAATTCGCCAAACGCTGGCAAAGCCCGCTGTTTTTCGCCCAACCGCCCGTCGCCACGACGCGCCGAGGTAGGGCGAGGTAACGACTCATCTCGGCAAGATTCACATTGATCAGGAACAAAACGCTCTCCGCCACGGCCACCAGTTTTTCCTGCGGCGTTCCGTTGCCGACAAATCGCGAGTTGAAGTCTGAACGCCAATAGGGAGAACCCAGCCCGGATACGCCATTGAGAAACAATGGCGGTACCACGCAAGTCTGCAACCACGATTCAAATTCCCGCTCAGCAACGTCCGCGTCAATGGCCAGCTCCCGCACCAATTGCATGATGGCGCTGCCGGCGCCATTCACCGTGCCTTCCAACCCGAACAGGGAATTTCCTTCACCGCAATACACCACGCTACTGAGCAATTCGGGCGCATGCCTGGGCGGCGCATGGGTCAGGCGCTGGACGAAAGCGCCGGTGCCCATATTGATGTAGGCGGTGTCCAGATCGGGCGCACCATAGGCGAATAACGCCGCCGGCTGATCCCCGGTGAGCAGGCTCAGGGGTACATTCCGGTCGGGGATATCAAGCATGCCGAACGCATGCAGATTCGCGACACAGCGCGGCAGGCATGAGTCGTCCAAATGAAACAAGGCCAGCAGTTCGCCATCCCAATCCATGGCGGACAGCCCCCAGAGCAATGTGCGTGACGCATTGACCGGATCCACCAGCAATGGATGTTCACGTACCAGATGAAACAACAGAAAGGAGGCCAGCGGACCCCAGGCCAGACGTCCGACGCTGTAAGCGGCAGCCACCTCCGGAAGGTGGTCAAGACACCAGCGCATTTTGCCGGCGCCATAGTGGGCACTGATACGCAAACCGGTACGCTCATGGACCAGGGGATTCCAGTGCGTCAAACCTCGCAGCCAGTCGGCATTGCGTCGATCCTGCCAACTAAGCACCGGAGTCAACGGACTGCCGGTATGCCGGTCCCAGCAAACCATGCTCGAACGTTGCGTCGCCAACCCCGCGGCGACGATGTCCACACCGTGCCGGGTACAATATTCCGCGACCACCTGCAGACAAGACCGGAATGACGATACCAACTCCAACGGGTCATGCTCTACCCGGTCTACGGCGGGGTAGAAGGTCGCAATATCACAATGGTGCTCGGTCAGTACGCTGCCATCCAAACCCACGACGAAAGCGCGGCTGGCATGCCCCCCCTGGTCAAGAGCCAATACCGCTTGTCGGTTGCTGGAGTCAGGCATTGGAGGTATCAGCGCTTTAATTTATCCTTGAATTCATCCTGCAACTTTCGCTGCTTGGCCTTGGCTTTCTCCTGCGCCGCTGATTTTTCCTGATCAACCTTAGTGTCGACGTTGCGCTGCAACTGTTGTTTCTGTTCGGTCAATTTCGCCTGATAGGTGTTGTCCAGATCCTTGACGCGCTGTTCCGCCTGATCGCGCAATGTTTTCAGCTCGGCGATTTTACGTTCGACCGCATTGCCGATTTCCTCGGCATGGGCCATTTCCTGTTGCAGGTTGGCCATGGGTTCGGCGATGCGTTTATCGAGTTCTTGCTGCACTCTGTGTTTAAAATCTTGCGCCGCCTGCGCGACCTGTTCGCCGATGGCTTTTTTCAAGACATCATCGACATTGGATTTGATGCTGAGGCCGAAGTCCGACAACGTGCCACTGAGCGTCACCTGGGCATCAAAGGTCTTGATTCCAGCCAGACTTTCGGCCATCGCTGCCGCGATCCGGCTGGGTTTATCCTTAAACGGCACGGAAAAATTTGTGTTCCGGAACGCGACGTTCATTTTGCTGCCGATATTCGTGCCAATCAACTCAACGGCACTTTCCAGGTCCATTTCCGCCGCCGCCAGGCGCAGGGGAAACTGCGCATTTTTCAGCACATTGATCTCGCGCGCCTGGATGCTGCGCGCCTTGACGCTTACCGAATCGGTGGACTTACCGGGATCCACATGATTGAGGATGCCGACAATTTCGATATCCTGCACACCCTGCATTTCCTTGGAGAACAGGTTGAATGTCAGAGGATGGCCCTCCACCGACTGGTCGGAGGTCAGGTTGCGCAGTTCTCCGTTGATTTTACCCACCGACAACTCCATCGAAATACTGGCGCGATGCACCAGGAAATCGGGGTACTTACCATGCTCCGGATAACGCACGTACACGCCTGACGAACGTTCCGGCGCTTCCACCACCGCCTGGTTCTTCTCGAACCGTTCGTAAATCGGCTTGAGTTTCACGTACCAGTCCAGCGCCATCGACACCCAATAGCGCACTTTCTCGCCGAATAACAGGTCGCTGACATTGGCCAGACCTGTGGGAGACAGGGAATATTTCGCCTGAATACGCGCCACATCCTGCGCCGGCAACGCTGCGAACCGTTTAAATGAAGTGCGCATATCATGCAACATTGTCTGTGCGTCGCGGCGTGCCGCATCCAGATTTTCGAAATCCGTGCGCACCTCGCCTTGTACTTTGCGTGCATCATCGGCCATTGTCTGCAGCGCCGCGGCGTCGGCGGCAACATCGCCAGTGCTGTTAAAATTCAGATTCGCGAGCACTTCACGATAATGATTCACCTTTTTCCCGTTGGGTAATCCCGCGAGTTTATCGTTCCAGAGCTCCCGATCCTGGGCCGTTACCACACGCAAGCGATTGAGATGCTCGACGGAGTCCAGTTTTTCGCGGTTGAAAATGTCCTCCACCTTGAATTCTTCCAGGGAGGGAAATTCATAGATGCTTTGCCCTTGCTCCGATGTGGGAGCATCGCCGTTGGCCGGCGCCACGGGCTGCAATATCGCCCCGGATTCCTTGCGCGGCACCTTCACGCGCAGCCGTTTTATCTGCATCTCGTGCACAATGGTCTTCAAGTGCAGCAGTTGCTCCGTATCCAGAAAAAATTCGATGTCATCGATCTGAAAAGCGTTGACCATCGGCGCGTCGGGATCGGTGACCTGCAAATCGAACACGTGGAAACCCAGAGGCGCCAACGACAGATCCACCTGCCCAACCTCCACTTTCGCACCGACAATACCGGTGCCCGTTGCCTCAATCGCCCGCTTCACCAGTGTACTGGCGCTTACCAGCAGACCACCGACGAGCAAACCGATAAACAGCAGAAACACGAACAGGCCGGGCCAACGCACGATTTTATGCATCACTGAGTTCCTGGAATGCCTGATAGCGCTTGAACCACTTGGACGCCTTCAATATCTGAAACAAACGCGTAGCGCGCAACCGCGCCAGCAATACTGCACGGTACTGGCGTATCACATAATTGCCGACCAGCAACATGGGCGCAAACAACGCCGCCGATAACAGCACGCTGCCCATCACGATAGTGTTATTATAGAGAGTCAGACGCCAGAACGCGGAGTTGTACCATTCAGTCCATAGATTCTGCAACCCCGGAGCAGACAGCACGCGCAAGCCAAGCTCATGCATAACGGGATCTAATGCATAACCAACCGCGGAAAAAAACGCCCACCCCAGCAGGAAAGCCGAGAAGTTGACTCGCAACACCAGCACCATCAACAACACGAGCAGGTTGTGCGGACTGAACAACGGCGTCAAACCAATCACCATGGCAAAGGCGAACCCCATGCTCAGGTGGATCGGCTCTTGATCCGAATTCAGAATTTTGATCAGCTTGAATATTTGGTCCAGCATACGTCAGCCCCGACTACTCCCCCAATGATAATAAAGTGGCATTCCCACCGGTTGCGGTAATATTATTACTCAAGGTACGCTCCACCATAAAACGCAACAAGTAGTTGGGTCCTCCCGCCTTGAAGCCGGTGCCGGACCTCCCTTCACCACCAAACGGTTGCGCGCCGACCACGGCGCCGACCATATTGCGATTCACATAAATATTACCGATGTGCGCGCCGTGCACGATATCGTCGACCGTGCGGCTGATACGACTGTGAATTCCCAATGTTAAACCATACCCTGTATTATTAACTGACTCGATGACCTGTTTCATTTGCTTATGCTTAAATCGCACCACATGCAGCACCGGGCCGAATACTTCCTTTTTCAAATGGGATATATCCGGCAACTCCACGATACTCGGGGCGACATAATAACCAGTAGGCAGGTCAGCAGCCATAACACCTTGGTACAGGATGCGCGCCGCGCCGGGAAGTTGTTGCAGGTAACTCTGGATCTGCTCACGGCTTTCATGATCAATCACTGGACCGATGTCTGTACTCAACCATCGTGGATCACCCACGCGCAACTCCGCCGTTGCACCGGCCAGCATATCGACGACGCGCGCGGCGATATCCTCTTGAACCATAAGGATGCGCAGGGCGGAACAGCGTTGCCCCGCACTGTTGAACGCGGAACGCAGCACATCCATGACCAATTGCTCGGGGAGCGCGGAACTGTCGGCGATCATGGCGTTAATGCCGCCGGTTTCGGCAATCAATGGAATGATTGCGCCCGGACGCCGCGCCAACACCCCTTGGATATTTTTTGCGCTGGCGAATGATCCGGTAAACGCGACGCCATCAACACCTTCAGCCATCAGCAGCTTCTCGCCCAACTCACCACTGGATCCAGGAAGAAAGTGCAATACCTCCGGAGGGACGCCGGCATCATACAACAGCTTCGTCACCAAATAGGCGCACAGGGGCGTCGCCGTGGCGGGCTTGGCGATCACACAGTTGCCGGTCACCAGTGCCGCCGCCACCTGACCGGTAAACAGGGCGATCGGAAAATTCCAGGGGCTGATACAATAGAACACTCCGCGGCCATGATAAGACAACAGATTGCGCTCCCCCGTCGGCCCCGGCAGAATCTGCGGCACGGCCCACTTATCGCGCATCTCCACAGCGTAATAACGGCAGAAATCCACCGCCTCACGCACCTCCGCCACAGCGTCGGCGACGGTGCGCCCGGCCTCCGCCACACACAGATAGACAAGTTCCGACAGGTGCCGCTCGAGCAGATCGGCCGCGCGCAGCAATATCGCCGCCCGTTTGCCCGCAGGCAAACGCGACCAGGCGGGGAACGCCTTACGCGCCGCTTGCAGCGCCAGCGCCACATGCGGTGCACTGGCATGAACCACGGCACCGATCTCATACCCCAGGTCACCCGGACTAAAACATGTTTGTTCCCGATCGAAAAATGACTTACCGGCAATGATCGGGGCCGCCAGCCAGGTACGTTGCGCAGCCGCCAGCAATAACTCGCGAAACTCACCGATCTCCGCCGGATCGTTGAGATGGACCCCCATGGCATTCACCCGCGCCGGTGCATACAGGTGACGCGGCAGTGGAATGCGCGGGTGCGGTTTATCGAACAACTTCGCCACTCGCGCCACCGGGTCCGCCACGATACTGTCGACGGCGAGTGCGTGATCCTCGATGCGGTGCACGAATGATGTGTTGGCACCGTTCTCAAGCAGTCTGCGCACCAGATAGGGCAACAAATCCTCGTGACTCCCCACGGGTGCATACACCCGACACCGCGCCTGGTAAGGCGGCGCCGCCACCTCCTGATAAAGGGCGGCGCCCATGCCATGCAGGCGCTGGAATTCAAAATCGCTGCTTCCAGCCGTCAGCTGCAGGACATAGGCGATGGTATGCGCATTATGGGTGGCGAATTGTGCGTAGAAATGACTGCGCTGCGCCCAAATAAAACGGGCGCAGGCGAGAAATGATACATCGGTGGAAGCTTTGCGGGTAAATACCGGATAATCCGCCAATCCCTGTTCTTGCGCCCGCTTGATCTCCGTGTCCCAATAAGCGCCTTTCACCAGGCGCACGGGAATACGCTTGCGGTGCCGTTCACTCAGGGCCAGCAGCCATTCCAAAACAGGTAGCGCGCGTTTCTGGTAAGTCTGCACCGCGAGCCCCAATCCTTCCCAGTCCGCCAGACGCGGATCACTGAACACGCGTTGAAAAACGTCCAACGACAAATCCAGCCGCTCAGCCTCTTCAGCATCGATGGTCAAGCCGATATTGGCTTGTCGTGCCGATAATGCCAGCCCCAGCAGACGCTCCGGCAATTCCGCCAACACTCGCTGGTACTGTGCATATTGGTAGCGGGGATGCAAAGCGGACAATTTCACGGAAATGCCGGGTGCGGTAAATACATTCGGTGCTTTACCGGTTACCGCTTGCAGATGGGAAATGGCCTCCTGGTAGGCCGTGTGATAGCGCTGCGCATCCGCTGTGGTGTATGCGGCTTCGCCCAGCATGTCGAACGAACACTGATTGCCACCCGCGGCCAGTTCCCGGCTGCGTTGCCAGGCATCAGCGATGGTGCGTCCCATGACGAATTGGTGCGCCATGATACCCATGGCCTGCTTAACCGCCGAACGAATCAGCGGCTCGCTGCTGCGCGCCAGCAATCCCGTGAGTACACTCATGGGATTCGCTGCCTGAAATTCCTCCTGACGCAGCAATCTGCCGCTCAGCATCAGGCCCCACGTGGAGGCGTTAACCCAGAGGGAGTCACTGTGTCCCAGATGCGCCGCCCAATTGGCAGGACTCAACTTATCCTGGATGAGTTGATCGGCGGTGGCGGCATCGGGAATACGCAGCAGCGACTCGGCAAGACACATCAACACCACCCCTTCCGGCGTGGACAAGCCATACTCCTGGACAAAAGCTTCCATAACCCCGGATTGACGCCCGCGGGAACGTACCCGGGATACCAGATGCCGGGCAAGATCCTGTACCTGGAGACTAGTACGGTCATCGATACGGGCCCGGGCCAGCAATTTTTCCAGACACTTGGCTTCATTGGCCAAATATGCATTGCTGATATTTTGGCGCAAAGGGTCATCCGCGAGCGGGTCAGTCAGCAATAACATAGGTTACACGCAATTTCTCATCAAACCAGTAAAGTATTCAACGTTATTACTTAGAGTTCCAGTAGAATTTCATATATACATCAAACTACTGAGCGCTCTGATGCCGGACACCGTCAACGCCTGGCCAGCACGCCCCTATTCCACAGAGGTCCCGGGAATTGGTGCGGGACCTAAGAACAGGTATAATCCCCAGAAATATTACAATCATTTTGTGAGTGTTTAGCATGCTTAATCGGATTCCGGTCATTTTCTGTTGTTTGATGGCGCAAGCAATTTCGGGTTGTTCCTATATTGTAGACACACACGCCAAACCGGATGGTGAATGGTTATATAAAAACAACTGCGCCCGGTGTCATGGCAACGACGCCATGGGCACCGATGTCGGCACCGACCAGGCCCCCGCCATCCAAGGCCGATCCATTGCAGATATCCGTAACGCTATCGACACCAATACGGAGATGAAATTTCTTCAGGAGTCCAAATTCACCGATGAGCAGTTGGAAGCCATATCAGATTATCTCCTGCAGTTGCTGCAGAACACTTCCAGCCTGTATACCGTGGACACATTGGCCGGCAGTGTATACACCGGGGGAGATGCCCAGGCGCTGACGATAACAGTGCGCGACGCCCACGGACTGCAACTGGTGACGGCACCAGATCCACAAGGCGCTTATCGCATCTACACCGCGGGGCTTACGCCACCGTTCCTGATTGCCGCCTCCCTCGACAATGGTGCCGTAATCACCAGTCACGGCAGTGGCACGGGCTTTGTCGGCATTTCACCGCTCACGGATTTTATCGTGCGCAACAGCGGCGCATTCACGGCGCAACAATTGCTGACCTGTGGCGCCGCCTGCAACCTGGACGTCAGCCTTGAACAACTGCAGCACGGCCAGCGGGTTTTCACCCAGCATTTTCTCTCACGTCTGACCGCGGCAGCCATCGCGCCGGAACGTTTCAAAGCCTTCCAGAGCCTTGTCAACGCCCCTGACAATGGGCCACTGATCGCGGACCTGATGGCCAACCGTATCAGCTTTTGCGGCAACCCGCTTAACCCTCTGGGTTTGCGCTATGATGACGATCAAAACGGTGATTGTTACCACGACAACGATCAGGACCAGGACGGTTTTGGCGACGATGACACGAACCGGGATGGCTTACCTGGCTGACGCTCCCAGGGTCGTGCAATCGATAGCAATCAACGGGACTTGCATCTCCGCGCGGGACAACCCGCCATGGACGCCAATCTGCGCAAAAGACTTTTCACCCGCGACCGTGTCCTTGATCACCCAGTTCTCCCGGGCCAACAACACATAGTCGCCGACACGATCATGAAAATCCGGGTGTACTGCACCGCAGCCGAACAAACCCAGGTCCAACAGTTCAGCGCGTGAAAAACACGCGCACATCTCGGCCAGGTGTGCCGCCACGTAATCTTTGAACGCCTGCTCACAACCCGGCTGCAGATAGCAATAGGCGGCCCGCGGCTCACCGCATAACGGCAGGCGCAACATGCGCTGCAATTCCGGATGTGCTTCGAGGTACAGCACATGACCCGGTTCGGTATCAAGAAACCCATGATCCGCGGTAACCAAAATCAGGGTATCGCTCCCGGCAAGCTCCTGCGTCATGGCTTCGAACCGCCCATCGATATCTTCAAAATGTCGGCAGGCCTCCGCACTGGCCGCCCCGTTAGCATGACAAATAGCGTCGAACTCCGGCCAATACGCATAAATATATTTGGATTCCGCGCTACTGCGCGTAACGGTAACAATGGAATGCATCATGCCTGCCAGGGAATGATACGGCAGCCGCGCGGCATCGCCGCTGGTCGCCAACGAATAAGCGGAGTCAACGATCCGTGCATCGTTCACAACATACTTACGGCGCGGCATCGCGCCCAGCATTGATGCAAACCGGTAATGATGCCCCGGATCATAGTCGGGCTGATCCGGGAATTCCTGCCCCAACCGTGATTTGAAGGGCAAGATCGCGGTAACACTGTCAATATTGCGCAGGTACATGAACCAGCCGGTAATGGCATGCTGCTGCGGCGTCAAACCCGTGGCAAGTGAGGTAATCGCGGTCGCCGTGGTCGACGGGAATACCGAGGTAAGGCACTGATGGATGTGCTGGAACAGAAAGCTGCGCGTCGCTTTGGTATGCAGAAAATGCCAGCCCAGACCGTCGATAATCAACAACACCACGTTCTGGAACCTGCCGATCGCCTGCGGCGCAATGCCACGCAAGGGGCCCGCCACTGGCAACCGAGCGCCCATGCTCAACGACAGCGTAGCCGCCAGATTGGCGATAGAACCACCGTCATAATCCGGTAGCGCGCTATCCGGCATGGCGTTCAGCAAATTACTTTGGTGCTCTCCGCATTTCCTGTCCATGGACCTTCCCGCATCATGCTGCGCTATGTCAGATCTAACACTGACTTAGTCAAAATCGGCAATGCCATTCTGGGCAATCACCTGATGGCCACCTGCAATACCGGTGGTTATCCTCACCTCACTGCACACCTTTGATATCAGCCTGTGCCGGCGCCGCGTCCCTGGCACAACGAAAGCCTAAATCCGCATGGCTTGAATCGGGTGTCAGATAGAAGCGATAGGCACCACGCTGGAACAAACTGATGGCATAGTGCCCTTCCCGGCCCCAGGCCGCGCCACGCATGACGCGGTAGGTTTTTCCGAAATCCTTGCTTGCATAATCAGACCCGGTGTAGGGTTGATACCAATCGTCGACCCACTCGGATACGTTTCCCGCCATATCCAGCACCTGGTAAGGGGAGCGGTCGGCGGCATAAGAACCCACCGGTGCGACGCCGTCTTCCCATGATTCATCACCAGAGTTGCTCATGCCCGCTTTCCAGGTATCCCCCCAGGGAAACTCGTGACCGTCCGCGCCGCGCGCCGCTTTTTCCCATTCCACTTCCGAGGGTAAGCGCTTACCCGCCCAACGGCAGAAAGCTTCGGCATCGTGCCAACTGACTTCAACCACGGGCAAGGTGTCCATATAATCCAGACGTTTCCGGATCGCTGCCAGCAATTGTTCCTTGTCCATGGCCCGCGTATCAACATCCAGGCGAAATACCTTGGTCACCAGATTCGCCAGCTTGTCGCGCTCCTGCGCCGCTACCTTGTCCATGCCCAGCACCAGCATATAGCCGGTCTGCAACCAGTAGGCAGGTGGATTACGCCGCGTCTGCGCCACGAAATCCCGATATTGCCGATTGGCCACTTCTTTCTGGTCGATAAAATAATCAGGCGTTTCCACTTTATGACTGGGATGTTCGTCAAGATACCAGGGCTTGGTATTACCAAATTCCTGCGTGGTCTTGGACTCGTCCCGTTTGTCGCTGCCCATGATAAAACTTCCCCGAGGCACTAGAACCATATCCTCCGGCACTGCCGTTGCCCCGAATGCGACGCCTGCGCAGTTCAGCGCCACAGCCAACACCGCCATACAAGATACTTTAATTTTGTTCACGACCCCCCCGCCAATCTCAACCATCTTTCGCGCACCGAAACCCAAAACTGCTGTTCCGGGTGGACTTAAGAAAAAACGCCCGGTTATAGGTGGGCGCGGATATGCCACATTGGTAAAACGAACAATCCCACCACGATCCGCCTTTCAGCGTCTTGTAGGTCTGCCCATAGTTTTGTGTTTGGTTGGTATTACCAGGGTATGCCTCATACCACGAGGCTGTCCACTCCCAGACGTTACCGGATACATCATATAGACCATAAGGGCTTTTCCCACCCTCAAAAGCGCCCACCGGCAGAGTGTCACCCTGCTCACCGCGGTCTTTCCACAGTTGTGGGGTATTCGCTTTGTCCAAGCCAAATTCCATGCCCCAGGGAAAGCGACGACCATCGGTGCCCCGGGCTGCCTTTTCCCATTCCTGGTCTGTTGGCAAACGCTTCCCGGCCCATTGACAATAGGCGTCCGCGTCCATCCAGGACACATAGACCACGGGATGATCCGCTTTACCGGGCGGGAAGGTACGATTTTCAAAATGTGCCGGCGAGCGTCGTTGCGTCGCATCGATGAATTTCTTGTATTGCAGATTCGTCACTTCATATTTATCGATGAAATATAACCCCAGCTTGACGACATGCTGCGGACCTTCATCCGACAACCGTTCGTCACTACCCATGATGAACTCGCCCTCGGGAATACTAATCATCTCGTTGGGCTGATCTCCGATGCGCGAATCCGCGTAGTAACGGGGCAACCCCATGCCTGCGATGGGTCGGCTTTGATCCGACGCCGGGGCGGCGGACTCAGTTGCCGTAGCGGCGGCCAACTGCAGCAATTTCCCGGCAATTTCCCCCTGGTCATGACAGGTGGCGCAGTGTTCGGTGAGTGACATATCGAGCGCGGAAAAATTGCTTTCACTATGGCAGGAAGTGCACAGGGTAACGCGTGGATGCGTGGCGGAAACAGTCACCGGTGGCGTTGCCGCGCCAACAACACCTAGCATTGCGCATACACATAAACCCGGTATCAGGTATAACTTGAAAACGTTGCGTCCCATCCCTATCCCTGCCCACCCTGATGAATAATCGCGCTTAGTTTATATTTGCCCGTAATGACATTACCTGTCCAAACGTCGACCGGCCGACTCGCAACGTGGACCTCGGACGTGTATCGACACCATTGTGGCGGGTGGGACCGTGCGCTTCAATACGTGACCCACCTAAGATCGACATGATCGGTAGGTGAGGGGTGGAATTCTAGCAACTTGCGGCAATCTATGGAAATATTACGGCTATTAATCCATGACTGTCCCGGCAGGACCCGGTAGGACGGAACAAATCCCCCTGACCGGCCGGGCAACCGAGCAGGTCAGGGAAAACACCCCGATCTCAATGGATCAGCGTTTCATACATTATTGACATAATCACAACTACGCCCATAAGAACAGTCAGTTCCAGCATGGCAAATCTCCTTACGCAGATACTGCAGCCTGCACCCCTACTGACCTTTAACCACATAATGATCACAGCCAATTCGAGCACAGGGAGAACATATTATGTAAATTCAAACACAGGCCATTTACCATGTCAATTATAAGTATAATGTATCCCCATCATTAACTTTACTTATCGCCACATAAATCCTCTGCAAACAAATCCTTAACCGTCACGCACCGCCTACCCCAATTACCGCTGTGTTTTTTCAATAATAAATGAGCGGCCAACGCAATGATCCCCAACATTCCTGACTCACCCCCTAAAGCATGGGCTTGAAACAACGACTAAAAACGTTTCAAATTGCCACTAGAATAATAAATTACCGAAAAATACAATTATAAAATACCACAAATACTAATACATTTATCTTATAACGATGTTCCTCATTATCGGATAAACCTACAAACTTAATAGGTCTTTGGTCTTGTTCTCATCGGCCAAGCGATATTTAATAGCGGTCTTCGGGAAGACCGGTCGTCAATAACTAAAACATGGAGCAGCAGCAGTGGTAATTAATAAAATCCGGTGCTTTTTCAACAGCACCACCAGCGTCCCTGTGTTTTTCGGTTTTGCCATTATCGCAGCCGCACCCACCGCCACCCTGGCCGAGGTGGAAATATCGGGTGGCTTGACCATGATTGGCCAGGGTGCCAGCGGAGTAGCGCAGGGGGAAGCGGATAGCGGCTTCAACTATTCCGTGGACCTGCAACTACAAGGTGACGTGGGTGATGGCACTTTATTTGTGTATTTCGACACCGCCGAGGGCACCGACGTATTTTCCGGCGCCAATGCCGATTATGAAGCGGGCGCGGAGGGCGACGCCCCGGATGATGCCAATAATAAACGCGGCTACACCAGCACCGGCATCGCCGAAGCCTGGTATCAAATGCCGGTATTTGACAGCGTAAAGGTCACTGTCGGCAAGATTGACCCCACCGGCATCTACGACAGCAACGCTGTGGCCAATGACCAGACCTCGCAATTTCTGGCCAACGTGTTTGTCAACAACGCGGCAATTCCCTTCCCCGCTTACACCATCGGTTTCAATGCCGGGATCGAATTGGGTGAGAATTTCTCCGTAAATATCGGCACGTTCGAGGACGGTGGCATCGTTGGCTCCATGGAAAACACCATGCTGATCGGCGAAGCCGCCATGGCCCTGGAACTAATGGGTGGCGAATCCAATGTGCGCCTGACCTACTGGCAGAGCGACGCCAGCAACGGCTTTGCCATCAACGCCGATCAGAGCATCGAGCCGGTCACGTTATTCCTGCGCTATGGCGCCGCCAGCCTGGCAACGATTTCCGACAGCGCCTCCCAGGAGGAAATCGATGCGGCCGCAACGGATGTGGAATCCGCCATGAGCCTGGGTCTCGCCTATGATCTGAGCGACGACCTGGCACTGGGCGCCGCATATTCACAGGAAACGCCCCGGGATACGAGCCGGGACGCACGCACCTGGATGGAGGCTTATGTCAGCATGGTACTGGACGAGGATGTGTCCGTCGCATTGGACTATCAAGCCATCAGCGCCCCGGACTTCACCGCCACCACTGACGGCGTCAACGTCTATGGCCTAAGGTTGCAAATCGGGTTTTAATGAATCGTTCATGATTTGATCAGCACGGCCATGGATAATTACCGGTGTGAGAACAGCGTCGTTGTTCGAAATTCAAACTTAACAATGAAAGCGCAAAGATGGTCAGCAGCACAGATGGGGGAATGGCGCACATGAAAAAAATCGTGTTCACTTTGGCACTAATGAGCGTGTTCTTTGCGGGCACGGCCCACGCACTCGACAAGGACGCCTATGTGAAAACCGCAAAGGAGACGATCAAAAAAGTAAAACGGGGCAAGGTAAAGGAAAAAGACATCGATAAACTCGTCGCCAATCAGCAGGAGCTGATTCGCCTTGGCATCGAGGGTGCCTTGGCCTATGCCGAAATCAGCCCCAATGATCGCAAGATGATGCACCTAACCGTGCTCAATTCCGAGCGCATGAAAGGGTTGAGCCTGGAGCAAATCGAGAAAGACTGGCATGCCGGCGATTACATGCGGGCGCATGGCATAGAGATTAACGACATCGGCAATCTCAGCGATGCCATGAATCTTTACGATGCCATCGTGCACCCGGCGACCGCCATTATTGCTCTGGAGCAATATCGCAAGGATGGCAACGCGGAGCACCTGACGCAAGTACAAGACGAACTGACCGAGGTCGTGATGCACGTTGAGCAAGTCGGAAACGACAAGAGTAACAAGCGCTAGCGGCCGCACACGAAAGTCGCGGGGATACTGCGTTACCGACAGCACTCGGTTACTTAACGATTTTCCGAGGGAAGATATATACTAGAAATAGGGATTAGGAATGGCTCCCACCGGACACCTGTAGCACCGAGCGGTTGACAGTGCATGAACGGCCGTCCAAGGGGAAGCCATATTTGTTTTAATAGTGAGAGTGGGTAGCTATGAAAATCAAAAGCAAGTCTGAATCAAATATCAATAAATTTCGAGAGCCGGCGCTGCTGCTGGGTACGGCAATGCTGGCACTGTTGGCGGCGGGCTGCCAAGGTTCCGCCGACGAGAGCAGTGGCAAAAAGAAAACCGCCGCTGTCAGCGCCGAAGTCAGCGCCTGCATGAAGGCCGATGGCGCCTGGGTCGATAAATACATCGGTATCCGAGGTGACGTGTTTACCGGCGGTCGCATGTATGACCAATGGTGGGATGAAATCTCGATCGAAGCCCCCACCACCGATCATCCCCTGTGGGCAACACGTGACACGGAGGGCGAGGTTGTCAACAACAGCAGCGGCACCGCAACCTGGAGCTGCAGCGAATGTCATGGCTGGGATTATAAAGGCAAAGACGGCTTCAATGGCCCGGGTGCGGCGCATTACACGGGTTTCGACGGTATCCTGCAAATACAGGATAACGATATCGCCCAGGTTTTCTGCAGCATCAAATCCATGAAAGATCATAACTTCGGCGAGATTCTCGAGGATCGGGAAATTCTCGATCTCACCGCCTTTATCACTGACCCGGACTTCGGCATGCAGGATTTAGCCGCGATCTATAACGACGACCTGACCGCCAAGGGCGATGCCGTCAGCGGCGCCGATCTCTACTCAGGCGCCGGCTGCGACGGCAGTTCCTGCCACGGCAGCGATGGTAAGGCGCAGGAAGAATGGCTGGGCGATCTTTCCAATGAAAATCCCGCTGAATTTTCCCATAAGGTGCTGTTCGGTCATGCCGGACAAGGTGCGATGCCCGCCTTTGAAGATACGCCCGACAACTTTCAACTGACGGTTGAAGGCGCGGATATTCTGGCCTACTCACAAACCTTGCCGCAATCCACCAAGAAAGATCCCGGCACCCAGGTATCCGGCGACGTGGTCCTTGGTGGCCTGCTTTATGACCACTGGATCGATGTACTGGGTCCGGCCGCTACCACGCCAACATCATTGAATCCGCTTTACGCCAGAAGCCTCGGCACCAACGTTCCCACCATTGCCGATTCGTGGCGTTGCAAAGAATGCCATGGCTGGGACTATAAAGGTAAGGATGGCGCTTATGGCAGCGGCAGCTCTCACTACACCGGGTTCATGGGCATTGCCTATGCGAAGGATAACAAGACCGCGGCGCAAGTGCAGAAAATCATCGCCGAAGGATTTATCGATCCGGCCAATGGCCAAACGGTGCACAAATTCGGGCAGTACCTCAGCCCGACGCAGTTGAGCGCATTGGCCGCGTTTGTGTTCAACGGTGTGATCGATGACGAGACCTATATCGGCAGTACCACCGGAGTCACTTATGCCAACCCCATCGCCGGCAAGGATCTCTATGTGTTCAGCCCCGGCAGCAAGGTCCCCAAACCGTCGTGCAGCGGTTGCCATGGCGCGAACGGTAATACCATCGACTTCAGTGGCAATAATATCGTGAACAATAACTGTTCGGGTAAAGCTTCCGGTACGCTGGCGGAATACCTTGCCGACATGTCCGGTGAAAACCCCTGGGAAGCCCTGCACAAAACACGGTTCGGCCAACCGGGAGTACCCGAAATGCCCAGCGTCGTCGCCATGGGCTATACCGATATGGATGCGGCGGATATCGTCGCTTATATTCAGACCTTAGCCAAAGCGACTGTCTGCCCATAACAAGCAGTACGGTCCAGAGATTGTTTTCAAGGCCACCTCCGGGTGGCCTTTTTTATGGGCGAGGTGCGCGGCAGCGGCGTTGCGGTCATTATCTACACCGGTGACGCGCCGATCCATGTCGATTCCTCCGCCATTGCGCAATACCATGACATCCCGTGACCACCAGCACCACGCGTATCGCGCTTCCCGGCAGATACCGCAATACCTGCCGACCCGGCATTTCCCGCCGGCTTATTGATCTTACGCAGGTGAAGATAAATTTCTCCGTTTGGGATTTCCCACCAGCTCTGTGTGTCGGTGGGAAATTACTGATGCGTGTAGCGTGCAGGGTGCGGGTTCGGGTTCGAGACTATGTAAAAACGCCTCTGCCCACTAGGTCACGTCCCTGATTTTAGGGTGCGTATGACGCTCCGGCTTTTGAAAACCAGAACGAAGAACCAATGTTAGGTGGCTTCGTTGTGGATTTCCCGCCAGCTCTCTGTATCGGTGGGGGTGCCGTTGCCAGGACCGCCGTGAACCCATCCCTGGGGGCTCGCAAGCGCCATCCCTGGCGCTTGACGTCCTGGCAACGGCACCCCCACCGACACCGCAGGCGGGAAATGCTGCGGCATATCGATGGTCTGCATTACCACCAAAAAGCGGATCGGCGTCGAAATTTACTGGTAAAAAATGTCTTGGACGCAGTAGAAATTCAACGAGTGCAGCTACCTGCTGTGTACTACTTCGTGATGCCTCGTACTCACTCAACATAACAGTAATTTCCCACTTGCGGTGGCGGTGGGGTGACTGTTTCCAGACCTTCTGGCGCCAGGGATGGGTTTACGGCGTGACTGGAAACAGTCACCCCACCGACACGGAAAGCTGGTGGGAAATGTGGAACGAAGCCACCCAAGATGGGTTCTTCGTTCTTGTTTTCAAAAGCTGGTACTACCGGCACATCGGTAAGCGCGAAATCCGTGGCGAAGCCACCAAACAAGTGTTTTTCGTTCTGGCTTTCAACAACCGGTGCATCATCCGCACCCTACAGACGATGCGCCAGGGTCACGCTGATGCCGGTGACAGCGGTTGCTGGATTTCCCGACGCAGGTTCCGCTCCCTCACCCACGGCGTAATATGAGAAGCCGCCGTTGCTGGCATTACGCAGATTCGCCAGCACCACGGAGATGGATGTCTTCGTTGCCAGCTCGACACCGTAGCCCAGCGCGAAAGCAGCGGCGCCGGAATGCGCCTGCCGCGCGTGCTCCGCGGCCGCCATCCACTGCACACCGAGCCGTCCCATGCCGAGTTCCCGAGAAACATTCACCAGGTATCCGTCGCGGCTCAGCGCGGCCAAATCATCGGCACGCAAACGCTCCACCAGCGCGCCAACCTGGAAAGCCGCATAACGCACCCGCGCGCCCAGGCGCATACCGCTGCGATCCCCGCCCATGTCGGTGGGCAGCGACTGATGCTCCCAAGCGGCACCGCCGTAGATCGGTCCCAGGCGCGCCAGCAGACTCACGCTGGTAAGCTCGTATTGTTGATCATCGACACCGCCGGCGCTCGCGTCATGATTACCCGTGGAGTACATCAATACACCGGTCAGCACATTGATCATGCGCGGGCTCTGGTAACGCACCATGTTGCGGGCGCGCACATCCATCAGATTGCCGACGCCGGACGCCGCGCCGATGATGCCGCGGCTGTCACCCAGGGTATCCTCGAATACACTGATCTTTTGCCGCAGGTCATTGAATGGAGTATCGCGCACACCAGCGAGCAACTGGCCATAGTTACTTTCCATGCCAAGGAAACGGTCGCGCACCGGAAACGCACTGGTTTCCCCAGTGATATCGATGCCCGCTTCGAGCTGCCAGAGCACGCGCGCGCTGTCGCCCACTTCCGTCACATCCTTTAAACCCAGATGGCTGCCGTCACTGCCCAAGCGGCTCCGGGATGCGTTATCTTCCCGCAGTGACGCCGCGGAGACACTGAGGGTACCGTACAAAATCGGCTCGGCATGAACCGCCGCCGCAGGCACCAGTGCCAGCAGCAGACTCAGTAATCGCTTCATAGGAATGGCTTTGCCAGTGGTGGTTATGGATGCGCCAGACCGTTAACTGTGGAGTGCGGTAAAACTCAGCTTGGCCTGACCCCGGATATTTTTCTGCTCAATAACAAAAAAACTACCATAATCGCCAACAGAGGGAAAGACCAGGCGCCGCCTCCACCACCGCTTGACGCCGGTCCGGTACCAGTGCCCGTGGTATCGCCACAAGTAATGGTCGTGCTCAAAGCCGCCACCGCACTGACGAACACTTTCCCATAATCGCTGGTATCGTCACACACCAGATTTTTGGCAATGGAACCGAAACCCACCAGGGTACCGTCGTTACTGATCACTGAATTGTAGCTGTTGCCGTCAGCGACGGCGTCTGCCACGCCGGTGGATACCAAGCGCGTACTGCCCGCGTTGCGATCCAGTAAATAAGTATATTGGGTCGACTGCGGAATCGGGCCACCACCACTGCCGGATCCGGTGGCGGAGGTCACGGCATCAAAATAGCCGTCAAGATCTTTGGTCAGCGGCAGCATCTGGCGCGCCGCCGCCGTGCGCGCGGCGATATTCCTGGCAACGGAATCAAAGATCACATAGCGACCATCTCCGGAAATATGCGGATTGCCGCTGGCACCGTTGCTCAGCGCGCTCTGCGCACCGTAACTGGCCAGGGTAATGCTGCCGCCCGACCGCGCATACAGAAATATATCGGCCACGCCATTGGTGTCTCCCGCCACCAGGGTGGTCGCCTTGGACGCGAACACCAGCAGACTGCCGTCATAATTTAATTGCGGGTCGGAGCTATTGCCGTCGGTGTTAGCGCTGACCAATGTCATGACTCCGGTGTCTCTGCGCTTGAGAAATATATCCGCATAAGTATCGGTTTGCGGCGAGCCCACGTTGGTGGCCGCGGAGGAAAAGGCGATCCAATTGCCGTCGCCAGAGATGACGCCATCATTACTGCCCGCATTCAACAGCGTACCGTTATCCTCGCCAACGCGGCTGAGCACAGGCGCTGCGTCAAACGCACCATCGGCCGCCGGCGTTCCCCGATCGACTAAAATCACGTCCACGGTAGCATTGACATCGTTCGCCAGCAGATTGCTCGCGTAACAACTGATGACCACATACCGGCCGTCGCCGGACACGGAGGATCGGGTACAGGGGTCGACGAGATTGGCGTTATTCAGGGCCACCGAAAGCAAGGTCGTGGTGCCCGCAATCCGATCCCGGACCAGCACTTTTTGCACCATACCCGTGTCCGCACCCGCCAGGTTCGATGCCTGCGACAGGAAAACTACATGACGACCGTCAGCACTGATCACGGGCGCCGAACTGTTGCCATTACCCTGGGTGCCGTCAGTGGCCACGCTCACCCGTTCGATGACAGCGGTTTGCAGATCGCGCACATATACATCACGCATGCCATTGGTATCTCCCGGTACCAGATTGGACGCTTGGGAAGCAAACGCCACATAACGGCCATCGGCGGAGAATGCCGGCTGATCACCGGCGCCATTGGCGACTTCATTGTCCGGACCCAGGCTCACGATCTCATGGGCGCTCGCCCATAAAGGGTGACACAAGATACTGGCCAGTAATAACGCTTTCAGTCGCTGCATAATCCCCCACATATTGTTAAATCACTGTCGTCGCCTCATCGAGGCTTCATATAGCTCTGTATTTTCAATAAGTTATCAGTGGCCTCACAAGATACTTACAAAATCCCGCAGGCTAGGCCCGGACTATATTAGCACTAGGGCGCGCATGCAACTCGGCACTATATCCCACTTTTTAAACACGACCATTAACCCTGCTGTGGCACATATCCAACACCTTAAAATTAACTTATTGATAATTTAAGGAAATTTTAATGGTAATTTTGCACATTTGTGGCGTGTAAAGTACGTAGTATCTTCATGGTCCACCGAGGTATGGTCCCGATTGTGGATTTACGGTACCCAGGGACGCGAGGAGTGGATCAATGTGGTGGCTTAATTCTATGACAAAAACATCGTCCAACATTAAATTGCAGGGTCGGGATCGGCCGAGCCGTCTCACCATGTTGCTGCCGTTAGTGGTCGCAATACCCTACCTGATCATGATGGCGCTATTAATCACCGCACTCTCGGGTTGCGGGCCGCGCCCGTCTTTGGGGCAATTCGAACTCGACCTGCAATCGTCAGTTTTCGGTGATATTACGATTGAGCAAGGAGGGCAACATTCGGCTTACGTGGTCATCGACCGCACTGTTGGTGGCATGAAATTTCCCGAAGCCATTGAACTGAGCCTTATCGACCCACCCCCTTGGCTCGACTATCGTTTCGAGAGCAACCCGGTTGCCGCCGACAATAATATTCTCAGCTTTTCGGTAAAACCGCATGCGACTCCCGGCATCTACCGGTTACAGCTCCACGGCAGAAGTAAGGTGGACAATACCCCGATCTCGGATTCCTTCACCTTTCATATCAAGGTCACAGAATCGCCGGAGGACAACCGGCCATCCCGAGAAATTACTGCGGACAAGGTATCAAACCGGCTTTTTGCGGGATGGTTTAATTAAGCCGGAGGCCAGCCGATGCGCCCACCGGATCGGCTCGGGTAACCGGTATCCTGCGCAGCACGCCATGACATAGTCGACGGCGGTTTCCAAATCCACTTGATGTCCAATCGACACGTAAACAGGCTTGACCCCGGTGCGGGTGCGCAGCAAAGCACCAACGATCTCCCCGTGATCCCGCAACGGCTCCCAGAGTCCTTTGGCAACAGGATCCTCACGGGCGCTGCCGAGTAATCGGGTTTTCCCTACGCCCACACACGGCAGGCCACGCAACACGCCCAGATGACACGCAATTCCAAAGCGCCGGGGGTGAGCCAATCCCTGACCATCCACCAGCACCAGATCAGGTGGTAAGGTCAGCTTATCCATGGCCAGCATCACGGCCGGCAACTCTCGAAAAGACAATAAACCGGGAATATAGGGAAATTGCGTCGGTAGGCGCGCGATCTGGTGTTCCGCCAACACTAGGTCGGGAAACGTCAACAGCGCCACCGCCGCCCGGGTGGTAGCGCCACGGTCTTCGAATCCAACATCAACGCCCGCCACATGACCTACCCGCCGCAGATGAGACTTACGGTCCACCAGACCGGCAAGCTGCTTCTGCAAAGCAATCGCCTCGTGGGGCGTTAGATGCCAACCATGGGTCAAGGCCTGGGCGTGTTTCTCGATACCGACGTTCACAGTGTCTAATTATCATAAAACCGACAGGGCCACCAGTTCGGTGACCAACGGTGGACAATTCGGCAAAATAAAAAAGGCCGTATCGGGGAATACGGCCTGAATGGGTAGTTATTGGTTGGGTGTGTAGGGTAAATTCACTATAACCAGGCGCGCTTATTAAATAAAATAATATAACCGGATTTTTATATAACAGATATGCATGTGGGAAGCAGCACACATTTCACGCCACTGACCCGCCTCCAAGCCTACGGACTGCGCGCATCTCGCATCAGTTGATTGTTGCGCGCGATAAGGTCGGTATCTTTACCCGCCAGTGAATTGGATTTGGCGGCAAAATTGGCGGCCAGCGAATTCTGGCCCTGGGCCAGGCGGATTACCGCTAAACGGTGCCAGAGACGGGCATTTTTCGGTTCGATGCGCAATGCTCGCTCCAATGCCGCCGCCGATGCCTCCAGCTCCCCTTTAGCTTCAAGTTGGTCGGCCTGGGCCAGCAAGGTACGGGTGGCACGATTGTCCGACACATCGGCAGGCGCTTCATGGGGTATCACGGCACCAGGCTCCTGACCGAGATCAATCACCGGCGCAGGCGCTTCCTCGCGCTCTTTCACGGTGGCCTGCGGTAATCCTGCACACCCGGACAGCAGCACGACAATACCCAAGGCAACCCACGCGCGCATACAATTCATCACTTAAACAATCCTCGAAACAAATCGAATGTCTTATCCAATACACCTTCACCGCAAGGCGCTTTTTCCGTGGGTGCCGTACCAATAATAAAGGGCAACTCCACCCCTTTTTCACAGGCAGGTCCGCCGCGAAGATGGGTCGCTGAATCTATCCAGATCATCTCTACGCCTTCCGGGGGCAGCAGAGTTAAAGGCTGAGTATCGAGACTCTTCATGATATGACCAAACACCACCATGGCGCCGGAGGAGCCGGTCAATCCGACGGGTATGTTATCATCATTACCCACCCATGTAACCGCCATTCGGTCACCGGAAAATCCCGCAAACCAACTGTCGCGCAGATCATCACTGGTGCCGGTTTTTCCCGCTAAATTCATATCCGGCCCGGTAATATTCGGCAAATAGCGCGCGGTACCGCTGCGCACGACTTCTTGCAACGCATAGTTCAGCAGATAACTGGAGGGTGCATCGAACACTTGCTCAATGGACAGCGAATAGCGTTGCAACGGATTCCCGTCCGCCGTCAGTACCGCGCGTATCGCCCGCAAATCCACCCGGAAGCCGTTATTGGCGAACGTGTGATAGATCTGCGTGACCTCCAGGGGAGACAGCGCCACGGCGCCCAAGAACATGGAAGGGTAGGAATTGACTTTGCGATCAATCCCCATGCGGCGCAGCGATTCGATTACGGTTTCCGTACCCAACTCCAAGCCCAGCTTTACCGTCGACAGGTTGTACGACATGGCCAGGGCCTGGTACAACGGTACGGGACCATGGGACTCCTTATCATAATTCTTGGGTTCCCACACCTGCCCGTCTTCCAAAGTGAGTTCGATGGGCGTGTCATCGAGCAAGGAGGCAAGCGTGTAACGCTCGGATCGCTCCAGCGCGGTGATGTAGATCACCGGTTTGATCAATGAGCCGATCGGTCGCACCGCGTCGATCACGCGATTGAACCCCGCGAAACGCGGGTTACGGTCGCCAACCACCGCCAGCAATTCCCCGCCGTCGATACTGGTCACGACCGCCGCGGCCTGCAACTTATTGGCGGCAATGCCCCGTTGTCGTTCCACCGCAGTCAACGTATCCGAGACTTCTTTTTCCGTGCGTAATTGAATCAGAGGGTCAAGCGTCGTATGGATCTGCAAACCCTGGGAGGTGAGATCGGCTTCTTTATAATCACGTCGCAATTGGCGTCGCACCAGGTCGATAAAAGCGGGAAATTGCGTCACTCCGCTGCGCGCCGTCGACATCACACCAAGACTGGTACGTTGTGCGGCACGCATGCTTTCCTTGTCAAGCTTGCCGGCCTTTTCCAGTTCCGACAGCACCAGATCCCGCCGCTGTTTGGCGCGCTCCGGATGACGCCGCGGATCATAGTAGGATGCCCCCTTGACCAGCGCCACCAGTAACGCGATTTCCGCCGGCTTCAACTCCCGAAGATCTTTTTGAAAATAGAACTCGCTCGCCAATCCAAAACCGTTGATCGAACGATGGCCATCCTGGCCCAGGAAAATTTCATTCATGTAGGCTTCGAGGATTTCCGCTTTCTGGTAGTGAAATTCCACCAAAAACGACATAATGGCCTCGTTGAATTTACGCCAAATGGTACGGGCGTTACTGAGGAAGAAATTCTTGACCAATTGCTGGGTCAACGTGCTGCCACCCTGGACCGCCGAACCGGCCCGAAGGTTGGTCCACAGGGCGCGCAATATCGACTGCGGTCGGATACCGTAATGGTCATAGAAATGCTGATCTTCGATGATCAACAATGCATCGATCAATAACTGCGGCACATCCGTCAACTGCACCAGCACCCGATCTTCATTATGCGCGGGGTAGATGCTGCCCACTACCGCAGGATCCAGACGCACCAGCCCCACGGGTGTTCCGTCCGACAACTGCACCATATCGTCCAGAACACCATTATTAAACGTCAGTTGTATCCCCACCGAAGGCTCGGTACCGTCCCAATACTGAAATGGCCGGGTAACCATCTGAATAATATCGCCCCGGTGTTCATAACTGCCGGGACGGTCCAGCAACGATGTCTTCTGATAACCCAGCAAGCGTAATTCCGATAGCAACTCCATGGGCGGCAGTTTCTTGCCGGGATACAACTCCAGCGGGCGCGCATAAACCCGCGCCGGTATTGCCCAGCGCACACCCTCAAAGCGCACCCGAATGATGATATCCAGGTAAACGGTATAGCACGCCAGGAGCACCGTGCCGGCGATACCCGCGATAAATATCCAACGTAACCAGAGCGGGAAACGGGAATCAGCGTATCTGAAATTCAAATACCAGTGACTAACCCACCTGGGGACAATTCTAAACATTATAATTTTCTACCTTCCCGTCGCGCAGACTGGAATTTTGTGACCGGAGGTCGATAATTCCATATACGAATCTATCATAATATTGTCATGGCAATACGCGCTATTATATCTCTAATTTTACCCGTGCTCCTGCTCTCAGGGTGCGGAGAATTTCAGCAACAGCGGCGCACAACGCCCACTGAATCCCGCGCCACCCTGCCCCAAGCATCGACGCCCCAAGCATCGATGCCCATGGGTGCCGTCGACCAAATCCTACAGGTAGCGGCATCACTTCTGGGCACACCGTATAAATATGGCGGCAGCAGCCCATCAGGCTTTGATTGCAGCGGGTTTACCGCTTATGTATTTCGTCAGGCGGGGATTGGTTTGCCCCGGACCGCGGCGGCCCAGTATAAATTCACACGCCGTATCATGCCCGCGGATCTCGATGTTGGCGATCTGGTGTTTTTCCGCATCGATGGTCGTAAAATAGCCCATGTCGCCATCTACACCGGCGACAATAAATTTATTCACGCTCCGGCCAGCGGCAAACATGTCACCGTCGACTCTCTTGCCAATCCTTATTGGCAGGAACACTGGATCGGCAACGGCCGCGCGTTCTAGAATACGGGGAATCCTTTGCGTGTTACGGAATTGACCCTACACACTGCCGGATACTATGGATAAAGAAACGCTAGAACGCATCAACGACGATATCCAATCTTTGCCCTGCCCGTTTGAAAAAACTTTATTGGCGGTACGCAGCCAATGCCTATTGACCCGGAAAATCTTTATCGCCGAACGTGAAAGCATGCAATGCACCGCGCCGCAAGCGCATCAGCGTTGCCACGCGATACTTGAACTGGTGCGCAGCAATTCCCGCTTCACCTTTGGGTTACGCCGCGAGCATGACCCTTTGCCACATCGCAAGCAAATGCGTTTGCAAGAAGGCACACTCCGTACCCTGGCCAACGCATTGTACGGCGATAACGATATCGCGACCGTGAACATCAACACATTATTGACCGATGCTTTGCAGCGGTACCACAGCATCGACAAACTGCCCATTCCGGATATTGTGCGCACATTGGCTAAATAATCGACACAATACATAAATAAATCGCTAAGGTTTTGTTTATAAAGTAATTTAATTAGATAAATGTATAAGCATGTACTAATCTCTATACCGTGGATCGAATAACACTGATCCAGAAATTTTGGTTAATCACTTTACTAATTATGTTCGGAGGATACGACTATGGGCGGAGGCGGAATGGGCGGTGGTGGTGGTGGCGGTATGGGCGGTGGTGGTATGGGTGGCGGTGGCGGCGGCGGCGGCGGTATGGGCGGCGGCATGTAGGCCACGAGCGACACATCATCTTATCGTTTAATTAGTTACTATCCAGTCACACCTGTTACTGTTGTCGGGTGCCAGCGGGCGTCACTTGTGACGCCCATTGGAGTATCTGGGATTCGGTAGACTGGAAGTTCGATCGTCAGGATCCTCGGGTGGCAGTACAATTTACTACTGATTCACCACCTTTCTTTCAGGCAACCCGTCCTGCAAATGCGCCAGCTGCGATTTTTCTTCCATGTTCTGTAAATAGCCTGCCAACCGCACCATTATCCCGCGATTGAGTTCGCGCGCAATTTCCTGCGTTTTATGGAAACACACGGGAATTCGATTGAATTGTGTTTTTAACACCTCCGGATCACCCGCCTCCACCATGAGCCTGGCTTGAATCGAACGTTTCTCCAGCCCATTGTCGTATGGATCCAATACCGGACCAAACAAGTCCAGTATTCTCTGGTAGTCAATCAAGCACATTTGTATATCCTGATCAATAATGGTATCCGAGATATCCCGGCCGCTACTGATGGTCTTTACCAGATTCTCCAACGTGGTGGCGTGTACAAAGAAATCCCTGAGTAGCGCGCGCCCTTGTTCCAGCTTGTAAAGCACTTGCAACAACGCGGACACCTCATCGGCCAGCCCCGGCTGATCCTGTCGCAACAATAATGACAATTCCATCCCCATGCGTTCCGCAAGTTGGCTTTCAATGACCCTTAACAGATCTTCCGTGTTTTGCATTTCCACCTGGATATGCACATAGGCGATATTGGCCGCATCATCCGTGGCTTCACTGAGAAAATACTGTTCCGGATTGAACGGTATCCTGTTGTTCACGAACACTCGACCATTGTAAATCGCAGCCATGCGGCGCAGGAGATTGTCGTACTTCAACAACAACGCTTGATACGCTGGCATTTTCGGACGCAACTCATCGATAATTTGGCCCACGGTTGCTCTGAGTTGGTATTCTTCCATGGTCGCCGCTCCCGCGACAATTGGCGCTATCACTCGGTCGGGATGAAAAAATCCGGCAAGATAGGCATCAAGTTCATCAAGCTGTGGATCGGGTGCAGGTTCGGCACGGTCGGGTGCTGCGCCCACCAGCAGTGCTTCGCGCACGACCTTCAAGCCGCACTCCGCCTCGTAATAAAGCAGCGTCATCTGCTGACAATACCCGGCAAAATCACGCACCAACTCGGATGCCGGTCCGGCCAGGTGAAACACGCCGGTTTGACCATTGCGAAGCGCGGCGGCGATACGATCGCCGTCTTCGGGATGCACCTCGGAGGCATCCGCGCTACGCTGCCGCAAGCACTCGTCGATATAGGCCTGATCCTCGCGCGACAAAGAATCGGACTGTTGCACCACCAATGGCAGCAGATCGGCAAAGAGCTTATGCGCATCATGGGCTGACGCGAGCTGCTGCGCGATCGTCTGAAAACCGATTTCCAGCTCCAGGATGCGCCGCAACACGTCCGCGCACCCTTCCGAGCCGGTAACCTCACACTGACATTTATCCGCGTCGAACACCGCCTGTCGGGCAATTCGGCCGTTGGCGAGCACGCTCAGTCGAAAAAATTGCAGCAAGGTAAACCGACCCAACCACACGGCGATTTGCAACAGGCTTACTATCGGCAACAACCGGGGTTCGAATTTTTCCTTCCACCGCTCCAACGACTCATCCCAATGGTCCCGGTGGTGAATGCAGCGATGAAACCAGGAATTAATCCCAAGAATGACATGGCGCGCTGTGATGCCGGGACGATCCGCATAGTACCCCAACTCATGGGCCAGCATTCCGGCCAATTGCGTCAGACTGCAACCCGCCAGCAACGGCAGGCCGATCGTTAACGAGAATTCTCCCTTGACCAGACCACGCATACCGGCAATCGGGCGCACCACAATAGTTGGCGCCATCACCACATGCACTTCCCGAGGCACGGGGGCGGTGAGCCGGTGCGCCACTTCCTTGATAAACACCGACAGCAACGGATTTTTTTGCAGACTGATCGGTCGGTGCGCTACCGGCAATTCAAATCCTTGAGCAAGCGGTTTCACCAATACCAGCACCAGCATGGTACCGGCTAGCAGCATCCCCAGATACCAGGCGAAATACAGCCAGTGCGGGGTCTGCCCGATCCACGCGGCATTTACCGACGCGTGCCAAAGCGTGGCCCCGGCAAAGGCGAACATGAGCCCAAGGTAAAACATCGGCAAACTCGCCGTCCACAGGGCCGTTAACCAGGGTGCTGCCCCGTGGATAGCGGGCGATTTTCTGGCGACCTTGTGCTCACGGAATGACGCGCGCAGACCATCCATCGTCAATTCAGCACCGCCGCCCTGCTCCCCATCGGCATGCCCGGTGTGCTGTGCGTCATCGATTGCCGACGACGGCAGCGCGGCGCACTCAGCCCCCAACTGGCGAATATGCGCGACATACTTGAGCGCTTTGTCCCGCGAAATACCGGTTTTGATTTTTCGGCGCTTGTTGTTTAACAACAGACGGGCGTGATCGGGGGAAATTTTGAAGAGTTTGGCAAAATGCGCCGCCACCTGGTCATGAGTGAAGCCAGGCAACACCTCACCTGTGAGGATCACATCAAATTCCTGCCCCGGCATGGCGGCTCCCCGTTACCTGGATACGTATGCATCGTTATCGTACCCGGGCAGCAAGTCTTTAATGGTAACTCATTGAATTAACGTAAAATGTTGTGATTTGCGTCATAGTAATCATAGAAACTGCGGCGTGTTTCACCGGCCCACTGTCACACCACAGTTGCAAAGGGGCTTATATCGATATCATCGCGACCAATATAGGCGGCGTCCGCGCTTCAGTCGACGCCGAGAAAACACGGACCGTTCCGTAAGATATACTGGTCATGCAGAATCTGCACGCTCAGCACCAGCATCAGCACCCACTCCAGTTGCATGATGCGAAAATTGTCGTTCATAGTGCGAGCCGGCGGGTAGTTCAATAAAATTTGCAGCAGTTCGCCAACCCTTTGCACATTGAAGTAACCGGTGACACGCAACGCCTCCGGTGACATATATCGCTGCAACAGCGGGGCGCGCTCCTGCGTGAAGAACCAGGCGCGAATCGGCGTATAGAAAGCTTTCTTTTTGAATTTGTTGGGATGCTCGGGCAGGGAAGGCATGGCGACCTTGCGTAACACGTATTTTTCGTCCATGTAGTTGAGCTTCATGAACGGCGGCATGCCGGCGGTAAATTCCGCCAGCTTGTGGTCCATGAACGGCACGCGCGCCTCCACGCCATGCGCCATGCTCAAGCGATCGCTTTTCCACAGGATCCAACCCGGCAAACGGGTCTTCGCCTCGATATACAGTGACTGGTTCAATATATGCAGACCGTCGAGGCGCGGCGCGATCTGCTCCCGCAAATCATCCATCTGGTGATTATCGTGGTTTGCCGCGACGAATTCCTCGCTGAACAACCCTGGAATCAACGCTTGCGTGATATGCCAGAAATCGTACCAGGCGGGATAGGTACCCCACTGCTCAAACACCTGTTGCTGCCTGGGCCGCTTATGCATGTCAAACAACTGGGCGACATAGTCATGGGAAAACCACTGGGTGTATTCACCGAAATATTTGCGCATACGCCGCCAATAACTGGTGGTCTCATTGCCCCAGAAGCGCATGTAGTCCTGACGAAAACAATCATAGCCGCCGAAAATTTCATCGGATCCGTCGCCGGTGTACACCACTTTGTATTTGTTATCCTGCACCATTGCCGATAACAGATAATGCGGGATGTCCACCGCCATGCGTTGCGGCTGCTCAAGCGCGTATAGACAATGTTCAAGATCCGCGACAAAACCGCCGGCGCGGTCGTCGTCCATGAGCAATTCCCGATTTGCCACCCCTAGGTGACGCGCGATATTACGGTAGATAGGCGATTCATCCTCCACCGGATCGGTAAACTTGATGGAAAAGGTTTGCAACGGGTTCGGGTAGTTTTGCCGCAACATCCAGGCAATGGCCGCCGAATCGATACCGCCCGACAGATAAGAACCGATCGGTACGTCGCCGATGGCATGCACCTGTACGGCATCGCTGAACGCATCGACGAATCTGGCGCTCCAATAGTCCTCGTCCATGGTCTCGTAGACGTCATCGGCCGGAAATTCGATATCCCAGTAACGTTCGAATACCGGTTCCTGACCCGGTTGCAGACGCACCCGATGTCCCGCGGGTAATTCGCGAACACCTGAAAACAGGGTATGCGGGCTTACCGCAAACTGATAAATAAAGTAATTGTAAAGCGAATGAAAGTTGAACGCCGGCGTTACCAGGCCGCTGGCGAAAATCGCCTTGATCTCCGATGCCGCGATGAAACTGGCGCCATCCCAGGCATAAAACAGCGGTTTGATGCCAAACCGATCGCGCGCGAGAAACACGGCGCCGGTGTCACGATCGTGAATGGCGAAGGCGAACATGCCGCGCAACTTATGCACGCAGTCCACACCCTCACGCACAAATAACTGCAGCAATACTTCGGTGTCCGTCCGGGTTACGAAGGTACAGCCCTGGCTTTCCAGATCACGGCGCAACTCGCGATAATTATAGATCTCGCCGTTGTAACTGATAGCGTAACGCTGATCCGGCGTCATCATGGGTTGCGCGCCCGCCTGCAGATCGACTATCGTCAACCGTGTATGACCCAGCCCCACGTGATCACGGATCGCGACACCGCTGCCATCCGGTCCCCGATGTTGCAATGCCTTGTTCATGGATTGCAGACGCGCAACATCCGGAGTTGCGCCCTGCGTATGATAAATCAACGATATACCGCACACGAATAATGGTCTTTATATGTATGTAAGAAAATGACAGTAAGGCAACTTACCTTAAGCACACGCATTCCCGCAAGCCCGAAACCGCCCCGCACCGGGCGTCACACCGACATTCAACGCGGTTGTGTTAAATTCTGCACACTCGCTCACAAAACTTTTCCGACGGCCGCTCGAAGCAACGGGTCTAATCTGCTAACGCGTTGAATTTAAACGCGCCACGAACCGTGGCATACATCATGCTCTCAATCAACACCTGTCCTGATTGCCACGCGCGGCGGGAATCCCGGGTCAATGATGATGTATCAGCAGAAAAACCCGCGCGCGCCGATAACCGCAGTGTAAGGAGATGCGAAATGTTGAGCTTCATCTATCAGCGGGTACGTGATTTTGAGCACAACCATGGTTTCTCCCCCAACCAATTGCTCTTGAATCCGTCGCATGCGGAACAACTGCGGGATTGCTTTACCGAGCAACTATGTCTGCAGACCATCATGGATCTTTTACACATGACCCTGGTGATACAACCGGATCTGGTGCATCCCCAGGTGGCCTGGTCACAAAATCATTATCACTGAAATAGACCGCGATCGAACGCGATACTGCGGGTGAGCAACATGAAAATTTACTTATACCACGATGTAATAACCGTGCTGCACGGTCGAAAGATCGGTCACCGCCACGTTAATTTACACCCGCGCCCGACAATCCCCGCCGCTGCGCCTTGCCGCCCGGTGGCACAGGCAGTAAACTGGGTGCCGGCAACAGATTTTTTCCCGGTATTTGCCCTATGATTCCCGAAATCGCATTGCTGAAAAATCGCCACTAGACATGCCAAAAAAAACACGCCTTTGGATTTATGTTCCATCACTGGTGCTGCACAATCTGTGGAAGTACCTGGTGCCGTTATCGTTGATCCCGGCCGCGGCTTATGGCGTCTATCGCTATAACATACAACTGTATGTCGACGAGATACGCCAGAAAGGCGAACTTGTGATCCTGACCCGCAACGCACCCACTACCTATTACGAAACCAAGGACAATCAATTCGCCGGTCTGGAATATGACATGGTGCGGGCCTTCACCGATGCACTCGGTGTCAAAGCGCGTTTTGTGGTAAAAGATTCGGTGCATGATATTTTCGCCACCATCAACGATGGTCAGGCGGACTTCGCCGCCGCCGGTCTCGCCGCCACCGATGAACGTCGCAAATTGTATCGCTTCGGACCCAGCTATCAGTCGGTGCAAACCCTGGTGATCTGCCGCCGGGGACAGGAAGCGTTACCGACATCCTTGGGAAATTTCAACGGCCGGGAGTTGTGGGTGCCGGAACGTTCGGTGTATGCGGAAACCCTGGAGCGCATCGGGCCGTCCATTCCCGGACTGCATTGGAATCGTACCAAAGAGTGGAATACCGAATTGCTGCTGGCCAAGGTGTGGCAACGGGAACTCGATTGCACGGTGGCCAACTCCGACATCTTCGCCTTGAATCAACGCTACTACCCGGAATTACAGGCGGCTTTCCCGATTGTCAGCGAGCAGCGTCTGGCCTGGGTCGTGAATCCGCAACACTGGCAACTGGAAGCGATACTCGACGACTGGTTCACCAAATTCAAACACCAGGGCAAGCTCGACGAACTGGTGGCGCGTTACTACGGTTATCTGGATGAATTTGATTATGTCGATACCCGCAAATTTCAGCGCCGTATCGAAGACCTGTTACCGCGCTATCACAACTGGTTCCGGCAGGCCGCGGGCAAAAACAAGCTGGATTGGCGGTTGCTGGCCGCACTGTCTTATCAGGAGTCTCATTGGAACCCGCGCGCCCGGAGTCCGACCGGGGTGCGCGGCATCATGATGCTGACCCTGCCCACGGCGCGCTACCTCGGCGTCAAGAGCCGACTCGACCCGAAACCTAATATTTTCGCCGGTGCCCGGCACTTCGCCGAACTGCGCAACAATCTGCCGGGTACCATTGCCGAGCCGGATCGTACCTGGATGGCGTTGGCCGCGTATAATATGGGCCCGGGACATCTCTATGACGCCCTGGAACTGGCGGTGAAACTCAACAAGAACCCGGATAGCTGGAACGAAGTCGAAGCGATTTTACCGCTGTTATCCGAAGAAAATTATTACGCCAATCTCAAACACGGCTACGCCGGCGGTACCCAAGCCATGCACTACGTGCGCCGGATACGTGACTACCAGGATATGCTAACTCAATACCTGCAACAGAACAGTCCGGAAAAACTCGCGCAACGCGAGTTGTAACCTGCAAGACTGTGTAGAACCGCCCCTGCGAATCATGCTATGGCACTGTTTGCAGGATGCGCGCCTGTGTAAAAACGCCCCCTGCTTATTATGCCACGTCACTGATTGTAGGGTGCGTATTACGCACCGGTTTTTGAAACCAAGAACGAAGAACCCTTAATCGGTGGCTCCGTTCCGGATTTCCCGCCAGCACTATGTGTCGGTGGGGGTAGTGGACGCCTTTGTGAATCGGTTACACGCTGTTGGATACGCAAGACGATGCGGATCCCGCTGACGGATCAATCACACGTCTTTGCGCATGGACACGGCAATATTGCCGGTTCGACATGGTGAATAGCTCGATGTCGCGGCTGCGCACACGAAGCGCGGCGCTTATCGTGGCATGTTGTTGTAGATATCGTCGAACAAGGTCTCCAGCCCTATATGAGCGCCCCGAATCTGGTCGACGACTTTCTTCGCCCAGTCGAAATATTGCTGGCGGCGCTCCAGGGTCCAGCCCATGGGGGGGTTGTCGGCGACATCGCGCAGATTGCTGATCTTGTCGGCCAGCTTGACCAGTTTTGCGCGCTCGGTAAGCTCCGCGGCATGCACGATCTGCAGTTTTTTGCGCTCATCCCGCGACAAGGAAGTATCATCGGTTACCGCCATGACGATATCGCGAATTACCTTGCCAAACTCGTTTTCCAGTTCCTCCGGGGAGGTATCGGTGTCCTCCACCGTATCGTGCAGCAACGCGCCGCATATCGCTTCGATATCGGTGATATGTCCTTCGTTGCACAGAATATTCGCCAATGAGATGGGATGATTGATATACGGCGAAGCGTTGACGTCCTTGCGCCGCTGATCCTTATGTTTATGCGCGGCAAAAGTCAGCGCCTTGAGTAACAACCTCAGTTCGATTTCGGTAACCATAGTCAGAAGGCCTGCGCTAGCGTCGTTGTTGGTAGTTGTTCTGTCTCTACCATTGAATTTTTTATAGGCCTATTATGGCGCTACTATCCACGCCAATGCCAGCCGCAAGACAATAAATCCATGGTGAACCCAGTCCTGGCATCTTGTTTTATATGGGTTTATTCGATTTTGGTCGCAACAGGAAACCACGGGCTCATAATTTTACCGGTGGCAGGAAGACCTTGGCACGCGGTTACCAACCCTCCTATTTTACATAAATCAACTGCATGACAAGACCGCAATGCCAATGTGATTTCTGTCGGTCGATGTCCATTAGGCAACGAGCGGCGCTTGAGGTCCCGGCAATGGCGCTCCCCTACCGCAAATGGGGAATCCGGTACGAAGCCAGCTGGGACTGGCTCTTGGTTCTGGTTTTAAAAAAAATACGGCGCGTCATAAGTACCTTACAATCCTTGCCCCTGCCGCCTGCACTCGGACGCTTTTACACAGCGGTGCGTAGGGTGCGCATTACGCACCGATGGGTCATCGGTCATGCCGCCGGAGAATGTTTGGCGATTTCC
>JAHECY010000163.1 GCA_024641505.1 Gammaproteobacteria bacterium | reverse complement strand
AAATGTGGGTTGTTTTTCCTTGGAAAGAAACGTCTTCCCGATACCCATGCGGCACACTGGCCTCTATACCGTTGGAGTATGGCATTATCATCAATAGGCTGTAGGAAAAAGTCACGGAAAAAATAACGCGACACTTTTCCAATAGGAGACAGCCACGCCCGAACTTCAAGCTCTACCAGTGAACTGTCCTATCCACTAAAGTCCGCGATGCGGAAATACATTGTCGGCGCAACCGAGTCAAGCTTGTTTTTTTGATAGGGTGTTGTGGATAAGTATTTGGCAGTAACCCCGTCCTCATTGCTTGCTCAACTGTTCAAGCAGTGCACTTGCCTCTTTCAGATCCGGCGACTGCAACCCTTGGGCAAAAGAATTGAAATGGGGCGCAAGCAGAGTGCGCGCTTCCGCAAAGCGATTTTGCTCACACCTGAACCGCGCCAGATCCAGCGCCGCTCTCAGCGTGAACGACTTACTGCCCATGTTGACGGCGCACTGCAAGGCCTGTTCCAGCTCTTCAGCGGCTTGTTCACCTTTACTCAGACCGTAGGCGATACGCACTTCGGCCGTGATGCGGATACGCTCGGCTTTGCACCAAATCTCGCCGCCGTCTGCAGAAGTCCGCGCTGCTTCATCGAGGAGGGTGACTGCGGCCTGCGGATCGCCGCTACGAGCCAACAACTGCGCCATGAGACTGAGTATGAGCGGGAACCAGTAACGCATACCTATGCTACTGAGCATTGCATACGAATTTTGCATGGTTGACAAGCCCCGCGGGATATCGCCTTGACCGGAAAGCGCCCAGCCGAGTAGCAACCCGCTGGAAACTTTCCAAACGGGTAAATTGTTTTCGGAAGCGAGCGCGAGCAGCTTTTCACTGCGGATTTGCTGCATGCCGTAGTTTCTGGCCAAACCATGCAGCATGGCGCCATGCGCCAGCGCATAACCCAGGGAATTCACGTGCCTTGTTTCACTCGCGTAGTCGACTGCCTCGACTTCCGCGGCCAAGGCCCTGTCAATTTCACCCAAATGCCACATTGCCAAAGCCTGCACCGCCAACGCAGATACGCGGATATCATGTCCTAACTTGACTGCCAGGGGGGCGTGTTGCGTCGGGTCATACATGCTGAGCGCCTTGTCAAATTGCTCATGCGCCGAGGCAAATCGACCCAACAAATAGTGGCTGTTACCCAGGATTCGATAACCCGCCATTTGCACGAATGGCGGCACGTCCAACTGGGCCAGTTCCCGAATCTTTTTCGCTACCTCATAGGCGCGGTTGGTTTGGCCGCCGACCGAGAGCATCAAATATCTGCCATGGAGAATCGGAAACAACGGTGTGGGATTGCTGGATTGATCGGCCAGCCCCTGCGCGCGCTCAATCACCGCTCCCAGTTCCGGAGTGGTATAGCCGGTGGAAGCGATCAATGACCCGGCGAGCAAAATCAGAAGGCCAAGCTCAGTATCATTTCTATCAAAATCGGCCGGAAGCAGTTCCAGCAATTTCAGAGCTCGTTGAAAATGCGCAATGGCTTCGAGATTGGCCGACTGACTAGCCGCCAGCTGTCCAGCGCGCCTGAAGTAGCCGATCGCCTTGTCCGTGTCACCCGCTTCGCTATGGTGTCTAGCCAGAATCTCGGGGCGTGTTTCCGCGATAGCCGGGAACTTGTCCTCCAATACACTGGCAATCGTGCCGTGCAACTGCCGTCGCTTCTCCTGCAACATGGTCGTGTACGCCACTTCCTGCATCAGAGAATGCTTGAATACATAGCTGGAATTCGGCGGTTCACCCAACTGCAGCACCAGCTCCGACCTGACGATGACTTTGAGCGCCTCAAAGAGCTTTTGTTGGCTCAGCGGCGTTACCGCCGAATGCAGCTTATAGGTGAATTCCCGGCCGATGGCGGCGCCGATCTGAATCACTTCTTTAGCCGCGCCCAAACGGTCCAAACGCGCCATCAAGGAATCGCGCAAGGTGGTGGGGATAGACATCGGCAATTCACTACCCGCCAGGCTTGACTTGTCGCCGGAGTCATACTGCGAAAACGATTCCAGTACGGCTTTGGTCATCTCCTCGATGAATAACGGAACGCCGTCGGTTGTCTCCAACATGCGCTGCAGTACATCCCCGGGCAGCGGACTGGCCTTGGTAAGCGCTTCGACGATGGCCGAGCCCTGCGAACGGGTCAGGCGATTCAACGTCAACGTCGTAATATGCGCGTAACCTGTCCAGGGTGGCGAAAAATCGGGTCGATAGGTGATCACCAGCAGAATGCGCAGCTTGTGCAGATCATGGATCATGCGGCTGAGCAGTTCCAGACTGGTTGGATCCGCCCAATGCACATCCTCGAAGATCAACAACAATGGCGCCTTGCCTTCCAGTGCCTGCATTTGTTCAATCAGCACTTCCATGATGCGCTCCCGGATTTTCTCCGGCGGCAGATCGTACTTCGCAAGATAGTCTTCGCCGGGAATCGACATCAAACTGGCGCACAAGGCCAGCGTCTGCTCCACCGGGGTGGCGGCGGGCAACAAATAACTCTGCAGTTTTTCGAGTTTGGTCTCCACCGAATCCTGGGGATCGATGCCTGATGCCCACTCCAGTTGGCTTATCACTGGATAGAGGGCGCTATGATTGAAATAGGGCGAACACTGATAATGCAGGCGGAAATGCCGTTCCGACTCCACCCGTTCCTGCAGAGAACGCGCGATACGCGATTTGCCTATACCAGGCTCCCCAACCAGCAGAACCACCTGACCGTCCCGCTCCTTGGACTGGTTCCAGCGTTCGACCAGCAAATCGAGTTCCTGGTTGCGGCCGATCAGTGGGGTGATGCTGCCGCCGCGCACGGATTCGAAACGGCTTTCGCGATTCACCGCCTTGATCACACGCCAGGCGGGCGCCGGCGCCTTGATGCCCTTGAGCTGATGCCGACCCAGATCCGCGTATTGGAACATATCCGCGGTCAACTGCCGCGTATCCGCAGATATTACGATGCAGTTCGGCGCCGCCAGGCCCTGCAATCGCGCCGCGAGATTCGGTGTATCACCGAGCACCGCGTTGTTTTCGCTAACACCGTCGCCATGAATATCCCCGATCACCACCAGACCAGTGGCGATACCCATGCGTACTTGCAGCTTGCTGCCGGCCCTGGGCGGCAGTTGCTGCACTCTGTCCACGACAGCCAAGCCCGCGCGTAAGGCGCGTTCCGCGTCGTCTTCATGGGCTTGCGGATAACCGAACAGGATCAACATACCGTCACCCATATAGAGCGCGATATATCCGGCGAAAGGGCTGATCGCCTGCGCCACGGCGGTGCGATATTCGACGATGACTTTGCGGTATTCTTCCGGATCCAGCTTTTCCGACAAGGCCGTCGATCCCACCAGGTCGCAAAACATAACCGTCAGCTGCCTGCGCTCCGCCGGAGCGATTCTGACGGCCGCCGGACCCGGTTGGCGCGCAGGCGCCTCCCCCTGGCGCATGGAGGACACCGCGTTCATAATCCGTTTACGATCCCCGAAGGGAACGCCGAAGTCCTTGAGGTCCGATTCCGTCAGGTCAGGCAGGATATCGAAATCAATGGCGTGTTCCGCGAAGATTTCCGAATACTTCAACAGCCCATGCTCGCCTAGCCATTCGCCAATGGAATTCATAAACCCTCCGGCAATCGATCGATTGGTTCAGCGCCGCCGATTTACTTGAACTTGAACATCGCTTCCCGCGAGGTTCCGTCATCGAGCTTCACGCTCAAACGCCGGCAGGTTCCACTCCAGGACGCTTGCGTTTTCCAGGAGTACACGTACTGCTCCGCGGTGGCGTCGTAGACCAGGCTGCTGTTGCCGGCGGTAACGGTTTCCAACACATCGTTGACCGCCGCGCCGGAATCACACTGGGTTTGCTGGGACTCTGGTGAATTCGCCACCAGGATATCCAGGCCAAAGTCGGCACCAAGGTTAAATTTCACCGGGATCGCCTGACCAGCACGCACCGTGTTCACCGACGGCTGATTGGCAATGGGAGGGAAAAATCCGCTGTAATCGTAGTGCACGTAGTATACCGCAGTGGTTTGGCCGGCATTGTCCGCCACATCCATCGCGCCAGCGCAAGTCGCGGTGAATTCGCCGACATTGTTGGCCGTACCGCCGGTCACGCTTAGACTTGCCTGGGTGGCGACGCCGGAGAGTGCGTCGTCGGTGATGCATCCCGCCACGGGGACCGCGCCAAGAATATACGTCATCCCGTCGGCGACCCCGGTCACGGTCACAACCGGCGGCGTCTTGTCAATGTTGATATTGGCGATCACGGTGCTCGTTGTGTTGTCCGCGTTGTCCACGGCACTGCCGGTGACGGATTGATTTATCCCGTCTACGGACAATGTCTGCGCGGGACCGCAACTTGCAATGCCGGATAACGCGTCGCCGCAAGTGAAGACCGCCTGCACATCACTATTGTACCATCCCAGGGAATTCGGCTGAGAAGCAAGCACGGCGGTCACGGTCGGTTTGGTTTTATCGATATTGATGTCATTCACCGTTAGCGACGCGGTATTGTCCGCCAAATCGGTAATGCTCCAGGTCGCGCCTTGCGCCATGCCCTCCGCGCTGAACGAATAGCTCGCGCTGCTGATGATATTAGGCGCAAATCCTGCAAAGGCGTCCGTGGCACTGAAATTCAGCGCCACGTCGGTATTGTTCCAACCCTTGGCATTAGGCGTCGGTACGCGAGTGGGGGTTATTTGCGGTGCCGTAACGTCGATACTGACATAACTCGTAACCTGGCCGATATTGCCCGCCAGGTCCGTGGCGGTGCCGACAACGGC
>JAHECY010000078.1 GCA_024641505.1 Gammaproteobacteria bacterium | reverse complement strand
CCAGGCGCTTGGTGATGGCTTGCTCGGTCTCGTCTTCCCGCTGTACCACCGGATTGCCACATTTATCACATATCCCTTCTTTTTTCGGCGGACTACTTTTCACATTATAGATGGCCTGGCAGGCGGAATTGGCGCAGGTGCGACGGGTGGTGAGGCGGTCCAGGATCACATTCCGGGGCACATCGATGTTCACTGCCATGTCGAGTTTAATACCCAGCTTCGCCAGCAGGGCGGTTAATGCTTCCGCTTGCGGAATGGTGCGCGGGAAACCGTCCAGCAGGAACCCCTGTTTGCAATCCGGTTCTTGCAGGCGTTTTTCCATGATGCCCATGATCAGTGCATCAGGGACCAAGTCACCACGGTTCATGAAGTCTTGGGCCTGTTTACCCAGTTCCGTGCCCGCCTGTACGGCGCCGCGTAAAATGTCACCGGTGGAAATTTGTACAGCGCCGCTCATTTTGGTCAAAAGTTTGGCGACAGTACCCTTGCCCGCACCGGGGGCGCCCAATAGGATCAACTTCATTCAATACTCCTCTCACGTCGGATTATCATAAAAACCCGGCATTGTGACTCCAATGAGAGTCCCAGGCAATCAAGTAAAGGTTATGTGGCGGTAAAAAATCCTGATGTGCTGTTTATCGCTGACTGGGGTAGTGCATTATCGGACGCGGACATGGCAGGTCCCCGCATTCCGGCAGCGCGCCATTGCGGGGTCAATGGTGAGAAATTTTGCGGATCAGGAGATCGATGGGGCCCAGGATTATGGCAAGCAATCCGGTCCCGAAACCCACCGCCAGCAGACCCACGGTTACGCATACCACCACCAGTAGCGCGAAACTGAACAGGGTGGCGATGGTGATGCCGATCAACGGCAGCACCAGGAACAGCAGCATCGCGCTGACCAGGCCTACCGCCAGTACCGTGACCGCGATGACCGCATATTTCGCCAGCGGATGACTGATTTCTCGGTCGTTGATGATAATGTGCGTGCTCATGCTTCTCTCCTTCGGGTATGCACGGCAAACAGCGCCGGTTTCCGGGAAACCGTGCAGATCCGGCGCCATCGCGGTAGCGCTTGTGCCACCCGTTAACGTCGCCGAATGTAGCGCCGCCGCACACTGATTATGATGCGCCGCGCTGACCGACGCTGTCAATTCGTGACAAGTCAGGGTGTGGCGGGGCGTTTGCCGTTCGGTTGTACCTGCCGCGGGGGGCGCGTATTATGAGGCACGGACGCTGAAATGCCGCGTGACCTGCTGTAGTAATGCGGAACTCCCGCGCCCATGGGATTTGCACATCACCGATGCAACACCGCCGGAGTCAGCACATGAAAATAACGCCAACGCGACCCGTAGCAAGTGAAGATTCCGCCTCCGGTCTGGAGGTCCGGACCGCTAATGGACCGGAAGCGCTGACCCATGCATTGATGGATAATCTCTATTACATTTTGGGCAGAATTCCCCGCACCGCCACCCGCAACGATTGGTACCTGGCATTGGCCTACACGGTGCGTGACCGCATACTGCACCGTTGGATGAGTACCATCGAAGTTTACATGTCCCAGAAAGTAAAATCGGTGAGCTATCTGTCAGCCGAGTTTTTGATGGGGCCGCAATTGGGTAATAATCTTATCAATCTGGGCATCTATGAAGAGGCGCGCGTCGCGGTCGCCGGCCTCGGTCAGGATCTGGATGATTTGCTGGATCAGGAGGAGGAGCCGGGTCTGGGGAATGGCGGTCTCGGACGTCTGGCGGCCTGTTTTCTGGATTCCTGCGCTACGCTGGAAGTGCTGGCGGTGGGGTATGGCATCCGCTACGAGTTTGGAATTTTTGACCAGGAAATCCATGACGGTTGGCAAGTGGAAGTTACCGACAAGTGGTTGCGCCTGGGTAATCCCTGGGAAATTCCGCGGCTGGAGATCGCCTATGGTGTGAAATTCGGTGGCCATACCGAAATGACGTCCGACGCCGGCGGCCGTCTGCGGGTGTGTTGGGTGCCCGATCAAATGGTGCGCGGCGTCGCCTATGACACGCCGGTACTCGGCTATGGCGTCAATACCGTGAATTTACTGCGGCTGTGGAAATCCGAGGCCCCGGAGTCTTTCGATTTCCAGGCTTTCAATGTCGGCGACTATTATCGGGCGGTGGCGCAGAAAATGTCGTCGGAAAATATTTCTAAAGTGCTTTATCCCAATGATGAGGCGCCCCAAGGCAAACGGTTGCGCCTGGAGCAGCAATATTTTTTTGTGTCCTGTTCGCTGCAGGACATGATGCGCGTGCATCTGCTGCGCGGCAACACGCCGGAGAGTTTTCACGAATTTTTCGCCGTGCAACTCAATGACACCCATCCCGCGATCGCAGTCGCCGAATTGATGCGCCTGTTGCTCGACGAGCATCAATTGGCATGGGAACCGGCATGGCAAACCACCCGGCAAGCTCTTGCCTACACCAATCACACGTTGTTACCCGAAGCGCTGGAAACCTGGCCGCTACCCCTGTTTGGCGCGTTGTTGCCCCGGCTGCTGGAAATAATCTTCGAAATCAATCACCGCTTTCTGTCGGAGGTGGCCGCGCTTTACCCCGGCGACACGCAACGACTCGCCCGGCTCTCCATTATCGACGAATCCGGGCCGCGCTATGTGCGCATGGCGCATCTCGCGGTGATCGGCAGTCATGCGGTCAATGGCGTCGCGGCGCTGCATACCCAGTTGTTGAAACGCGACGTACTAGCGGATTTTCATGATTTGTATCCGACTAAATTTCACAATGTTACCAACGGCGTGACACCGCGGCGCTTTGTGGTGCTGAGTAATCCCGAATTGGCGGAGTTGATCAGCGGCGTCCTTGGCGGCGCCTGGATTTCCAGTATGGAGCGGGACATCGGCAAGCTGGAACCGCATGCGGATGATACCGATTTTCAGGCGGCCTGGCGGCGTGTCAAGCGCAACAACAAACAACGGCTTGCCCGGATTCTGCACGAGCGGACCGGTGTCGACGTCAACGTGGACAGCCTGTTTGATATTCAAGTGAAACGCATTCATGAATATAAGCGCCAGCATCTCAATGCCTTACACCTGGTCACCTTGTACCGGCGTCTCAAACAGAATCCCGGTCTCAATGTGCCGCCGCGCACGGTGATCTTCGCGGGCAAGGCCGCGCCCGGGTATTTCATGGCGAAACTGATCATCAAACTTATCAATAATATCGCCAGCGTCGTCAATCATGATTCCGATGTGTCCGAGAAATTGAAAATCGTGTATTTGCCGGATTTCAACGTCAAGAACGCGCAGGTGGTATATCCGGCGGCGGATTTGTCGGAACAGATATCCACCGCGGGCAAGGAAGCTTCGGGTACCGGTAACATGAAGTTCGCAATGAACGGTGCGCTTACCATTGGTACGCTGGACGGGGCCAATGTCGAAATGCTCGAGCACATCGGCGCGGAAAACTTTTTTTTGTTCGGATTGACGGCGGATGAGGTGCGGGCACGCAGAGCCGGCGGCTATCATCCGCGTCAGTATTACGAGTCCAATGCCGAATTGCGTGGCGTACTCGACATGATCGGCGCCGGTCATTTTTCCCCGGAGGACAAACATCTGTTTCGTCCCCTGGTGGATGGTTTGCTGGACCATGACGAGTATCTATTGCTGGCGGATTACCAGTCCTATATCGATTGCCAGGACCGGGTAGGGCAGGCGTATCAATTGACGGGGGATTGGACGCGCAAGTCGATCCTCAATGTCGCGCGCATGGGAGCGTTCTCTTCCGACCGCTCGATTCAGGACTATGCGGCGCATATCTGGCAAACCCGGCCGGTGGCGATACCGCTGGAGTGAGCGTGGATACGACTATGCTCAGGTTTATCGGCTTCGTAAGCAAAGAGCGCGTGGTCGTAGGGTGCGTATTACGCACCAGCTTTTGTGGGATGAACGAAGGCGGTGAGAAATAACGGTGCGTAATACGCACCCTACGGTGGGATGAACGAAGGCGGTGAGAAATAACGGTGCGTAATACGCACCCTACGGTGGGATGAACGAAGGCTACTCAACGGCGGGCGCGGGAAATGGGGTGTGTAAGGTTATCGGCTTCGTAAGCAAAGAGCGCGTGGTCCGTAGGGTGCGTATTACGCACCAGCTCTTGTGGCATGAACGAAGGCGGTGAGAGGTAACGGTGCGTAATACGCACCCTACGGTGGGATGAATGAAGGCGGTGAGAGGTAACGGTGCGTATTACGCACCAGCTCTTGTGGCATGAACGAAGGCGGTGAGAGGTAACGGTGCGTAATACGCACCCTTACGGTGGGATGAATGAAGGCGGTGAGAGGTAACGGTGCGTAATACGCACCTTGCGCGCCACTGCCGCAGGCGCTGAAATTAGGTGCGCCCAGGCTCCGGTATTACCCGGAGTTCACCATATTGGCTCGACTGCCGGTGAACATCAGGGCCGCGAAGATCAATAAAATAAATCCCACCAGGGTGCCTAATTCCGGCCAGACTTGCCACAACGAGGCGTTCTTCAGCAGAATTTCGCGCATCGCGCCGTTGGCATGAGTCAATGGCAGAGGAAAGGAAAGGATCTGGAAGAACATCGGAAAGCTGTTGATATCCCAGATCATGTCGCTAAGGAATACCTGGGGCAGAACCACCAGCGGTATGAATTGTATCGCCTGAAATTCGTTGTGGGCCAGAAACGACGCCAGCAGTCCGAGCATGAGGCCGGTCAGCATCATCAGCAGGGTGATCACCGCAATGGAAAAAAACTGGGTGACGCTGATGTCGAAACTAATCAGGACCAGCACGTAGACCAGGATGATGGTGGCCTGTACCGTGGCAAACAGGAAAAAACCGCCGACATAACCGGCGACGATTTGTGAAAAATGAACCGGCGCGATCATCAACCGTTCCAGAGTGCCGTTGACCCGCTCCCGTTGAAACGACACCGTTGACAGAATAAACGTGAAGAAAAACACAAAAAACGGTGGGAACACCGGGAGAAAGTAGTCCACCAGCCGGTAGTCTTCCGCACCGTAGAGGTAATGTTTTTCCAGCTCCATGGGCTTCGAGTTGACGGAGTTGGCACACATGGCGGAACAGGAAGCGTCGATGACCGTGGGCATGGATGCCGCCAGATCGTCCATGGCGCTGGCGATGGCGCTGAGGCCGGTGGCGGTAAGCGTGGGGTGGGTGCCTTCCAGATAGATCTGCAAGCTACCGGATTTGCCCGCGAAGCGATCCTCCAGCAATTGCTTATCCATATAAAGGATCACATCGGCCTGTCGGCGCCGCAATTGGTCCTGAATCATGTCGACCAGCACGGTGCGATCATCTTCCGTATCGGGTATATCAAGCGGTACGATGCGTATATCGTCCTCGGATTCGAGGGCGTCGATCATGTCAGCATCGAACAGCCGGGCAATGCCGCGGGTGACGACTCCCACGTTTACCGTTTCATCTTCGGAAATGGCGAAATAGATCAGGGTCATGACGATGAACGGCACGGCAATAAAGAATGCCACAGTGCGTCGATCCCGGAGGATTTCCCTGATCAGCCGCCATGCTACCCATTTAATGATCATTGGGAGATTTCCCGCGCATGCTCGGGGACATGGGTGGTGGTGGCGGCAACAAAAGCCGCTTCCAGATCGGGACTTGCGTATTTATCCATCAATGCCCGCGGCGTACCTTGTTCCAGCAGGGTGCCATTGCGCAGGAACACCACAGTGCCACAGCGGGAAGCCTCGGAGAGGCTGTGGGTGGTGACGATAATGGAAGTGCCTTCCTGTACCATGTGATCGAACCAGTCCCAAAATCGAATGCGTAACAACGGATCGATGCCGGCCGTGGGTTCGTCGAGAATCAGCAATTTCGGTCGGTGCACCAGGGCCGTGGCCAGCATCACCCTGCGCACCATGCCACCGGAAAGGGTGGACACCAGATTGTCCTGTTTATGCGACAGCTCCACCATGGCGAGGATTTCCTGAATACGGTGCTGCAGCTCGATGTTCGGCAGGCGATAGATATGGCCGAAGAACAGCAGATTCTCCCTGACCGAAAGCCCCGGATACACCGCCAGTGCCTGGGGCATGTAGCCGATGAGTTGGCGCACCGGGGTGGTGCCCGGAGCATACTGGCCGAACAGTCGAATGGACCCGGCATCCGGTAACAATAACCCCATGATCAGGCGAATCAATGTGGTTTTTCCCGCGCCGTTGGGGCCCAGCAGGCCGAATATTTCACCTTGCTCGATACGCAGGCTCAAGTTATCGATGGCGCGGGTTACGCCCAGTTGCTTTGACAAATGTTCGATGACCAACATAAGGTCGTAGTCTGGACCGGAATGTGGGGTTTGGCAAGATTACGTCCGGACGCCGGTATTGTGCTGTAATCTATTTCAATGGCCTGGATTGACTACCATTGGCTGCGCTTTGGTTTTGAAGGTAATAATAGATAGCGGTGCTGCGGGGGTCAATTTCCCCGGCATAATCCATTCTACTGATGCAGAAACTATTGTTGCTTAACGCCGCTGCATAATTGCGCGATAATGGGTTGACCAATGATATGTCTTCAATGAGTGAATTGTTAGTGTATGGTGGGGATCGACACCGGACAATCTTAACAAGGATTCAGCGTTATGAATTATACCCTCGTGAGTTTTGAACTTTGTCCTTTCGTGCAGAGATCGGTGATTACGCTCCTTGAAAAGGAGATTCCGTTTACGATGACCTACCTCACGCTGGAAGAGCTGTACCATCCGCCGGATTGGTTTACCGCGATATCGCCTTTTCACAAAGTGCCGATATTGCGGGTGGGGGAGGTTTCACTGTTTGAGTCCGCGGTAATCGTTGAATATCTTGATGAGGTCAATCCGCCGTCCATGCATCCGGCGGATCCCTTGTTGAAAGCCTGGAACCGTGCCTGGATCGTGTTCGCGGAAAGCGTCATTGGCGCTCATTACGGGTGTTTCACCGCCCAGGATGAAACCGCTTTTGAACAAAGCCGGCAGCAACTGGAGACCAGACTGGCGCAGTTGGAGTCCACCGTGAAAGATGGTCCCTATTTTAATGGCACCAGGTTTTCATTGATCGACGCCGCCTATGGGCCGGTTTTCCAACGTATCACGATCCTGGAACAGCGATATCGCAGCGATGTCTTAGTCAAAAATTCCAAGGTGGCGCGTTGGGCGCAAGCCTGTCTGGAACGGGAATCGGTTATAAAATCGTTGCCTGCGAATTTTGAAAAGAAATTCATTGATTACATCCGCGATAAGGGCGGTTACGCGGCGCAACTCTATGGAGCATGACCCGGTACCGACGGCGGTGCCGGAATCCTGTCCCTGCGGGTCCGGTGATCCCGGCGCGCACTGTTGTCTGCCGTATGTTTCAGGACAGCAGCGGGCACTGACGGCGCTGGCACTGATGCGCTCACGCTATACGGCTTATGTGATAAAAAACAGCGAGTATCTTGGCGCTACCTGGCATGCATCTACCCGGCCGGAGCAGCTGGATGTGTCAGGAAATACCGCACAGTGGACAGGATTGGAAATTATCAAAACCAGCGGCGGTGGCGCCGCGGATACTGTCGGTACCGTGGAATTCATTGCGCACTATATCAATACCGGACGCCGCCAGCAGCTCCATGAAGTGAGCCGGTTTGTCCAAGAACGAGGCCGGTGGTTCTATGTGGACGGTGTTGTGCGGGAGCCTTCCGTCAAAACGCGTGTGTCAGCCGGGCGCAATGATCCTTGTCCCTGCGGCAGCGGCAAGAAATACAAAAAATGCTGCATGTAGGGTCCGGCGGTCATTGTTTGACTGCTGACCCGCCGCACCGGGCCACCATCTTGTCCGATCATGACACGATGTTGCGGCCCGGGATTTTATATTGTTGAGTGGGATTATGGGATGGATACCACCTTGCCATGCTCCGTGTTTTGTTCATGCTGGTCTTCCAGAACCTTGCGCGCCATAGCAGTGCCTACCATGGCGTGCACCCTGGCAGTGGGATGGATCTCGTCAAAAAAGATATATTGATCGAAGTTGGCGCCATATTCGCAAGCGGGAGTGAATTGCCCAAATTGGGAACTGAAGCAAGCGTCGGTGGTGTTGTCAAAACCCAGCGTGTCACCTTTTCTGATGATGCGACTGAACACCTTAAAAAGGTCGAATTGTTCCACCTCGATGTCGCTGGTTGCCGCCAGATGCCGGACCTGTCGCTTTAATGCGTCGTTAAACAGGGTGGTCAAGGCCGTGGCCCGGGCGGGGAACTCCGGAATACCGATGGCCGCGGCAATCAGGTGTGTTTCCGGGATGCTGCCGATATCGGGGGCATTCACCACCAGCCAGTGTTGAGCGCCGCTGGCGGCCAGTATCTGCATTTGAGTGGCGACGGCTTGGGCCGCGGCCGTGACGGTTTGCACGGCGCTGGGCCAATCGGCGGTATCACGGGCCTTGCGTACATCATTGCCGCCAATGAACATTACATACAGGGTGTGGGCCGGCGCGACACCACCGTGATTGGCCAGGAATAAAGCCACCTGGGTCTCCAAATCGATGACTTCACCGCGGGCGGCGCTGGCGCCGGCGACAGCATAGTTATTGCCAGTGGCGATGCCAAGCAGGTGCCGTGAGGTTTGCAATGGCAACCCAAGACCGTCGGCCATGACTTCAACCGCCACTGGGCCATTGCTGACCCGGTTCTGGGCATAAGGCGGGTCGGGGAAATCACCCACGACCGAAGCCAGGTTGCCGGTATCGGACAGGCTGTCGCCAAACACAAAGAGCTGTTCAAAGGGTTGGCTGGCAAGGAGAGCCGCCGGGGACCACAATACCAGCAGCAACATGACATACTTGATCCGTTTCATCGTTGTTTTCCCTCTATGAAAAAATCGTTTTTTCGGCGCCGTTGGCAACGCGCGCCGCTCGCGCCGTGCCAACGGCGAAGTAATCCCGCTGACAAAGATGCTGCGGCAATGCCAAGTACCGGACTAGTGTAGATGATTATGAATGGTGTTGGAATCTTGGTTTGGAATTGCGGCCGATGATTTCTTCCGCCGGTAAGGGCGATTTTGATTGCGCTGACAAGGCGTCATTCGGTGACGTGGCTAATTCGCGGTGGCGTTTGCGCAGGCTTATGAGCTGTCGTACGTTGAGTTGGGAGTATTGTGCGGGCTATCACATGGCAATGGCGTTTGTGTTTCCGCTGTCAGTCGATGTCCCTGAACCGAATCACGCGTTCCGATACTCGTTCCGCCATGTCGGCCAAGGTTAACTGCTGCAACACGGTGCCGATGACCTGGTTGATGTAATTCCAGTTGTCTTTCAAATCACAACCTTGCGACAAACTACAGCCGCCGCCGTGGCCGGTGCATTGGGTAACGGCGATTGGACCTTCGATGGCGTTGATCACATCCGCCACGGTCAAGGCGCTCGGCGCCCGGGCCAGGACATAACCGCCTTTGACGCCCCGGGTCGAATCCACAATATGCGCATCCACCAGTTTCTTCAGTAATTTACGCACAGTGGCCAGGGGTAAATGCGTGGCCGCGGCCAATTCCTCGGTGGTGTTGAGGGGTTTATCGGTCTTGGCCAGATGGTTGGTGAGCAACAGACCATAATCTGCCAGTTTTCCAATGCGTAACATAATTCATTGATATCCAACGGTAAAATAACAGTAAGACGCCGATTGGGCAGGGTTCGGACGGGACCCCTTGGCACTAGTATAGGCCTGAAATAAATAGATTACTATTCTGGTATTGATTGTTCCGCCGGTGGGCGAAATTCGGGGTAAGCCATAGCCGTGACCAGCCCGGACCTGCGAGTGGATGACCAATGGCTGGGGGCAGGGCGCAGCATCGTCGATCGAAGTTATTTTTCAGTGATTACTTGTGTGCCGGTATCGGCATGATGTTCAGCCAGCTTGCGCAAGCTACGATAATAGTTGGCAATGTCATGCGCGTCTTGCTGGAGGGTAAAGCGGGTTTGCACGGCAGTATCGGGACCCAGCAATACGATATCGGTGCCATGCTCGACCAGGTATTGTTTGTCACCGGTCGCCACCAGTTTGGCCATCATGCGTCGATGGGAAATACCCAGTGGCGCCGTGATTTTCGTCAATTCCGCAACCGGTCCTACTACCCCGATCATGTCTTTATTAAAATAGTCGAGAAACGCTCGCATTACCTCGGGATTGTCCCGCAACGGATCCACCGATACGAACACGAATTGCGTATCCGATGACATCGGCGCATTCTGTTTCAGCTCGTGATAAACGCGGCTTAGAATATTGATGGTATTGGGACAAACGTCCGGGCAGTGGGTATAGCCGAAGAAAACAAAAGTCCATTTTCCCGTCAATCGCTGCACATCGAACGTCTGGTTGAACTGATCGGTGAGATGAAACTCGGGCAATACCGGCGTGCTGTATGCGGCCGGAAGTTCAGCTCCCTGACCGCACATCGGCAACGCCAGCAACACCATCCAGGTCAAGATACCTGCAAGCCCGTCCCGTCTTCTGGTCAATTGCCGTCGACGGCAGGCATTTGCAGCATTCACAAGCGCGGTTCCTGAGGGGGTGACACCACCAGTATCGTGCGTAAATAGGCCACCACGTCTTCAATCTCCTGCTCCGATAATTGTTCGCCCCACACCGGCATGAAACGCGATCTGCCCATGGCCTCGCCGCCCATGGTGATGATCATTTTCTTATACATATCGTTCTTGTCGCTGCGGGTCAGATTGGCCGGTGGCGGATTGTAAAGCCTGGACGCACGGCCATTGCCGTCGCCTTTGGTGCCATGGCAAAGAATGCAATTGGTTTTGAACACGGCCCGGCCGCGAGCCACCGTATCCGGTACGATTGACAAGTAGGCAATGACATCACTGATTTGCTCCGCTGACAGTTCTTCCTGCCAGGGCGGCATGTACACTGATTTGCCAAGCGCCTCCCCACCTTCACGAATTATCTTTTCGTAATAGTCGGGAGTGCCCGGTTTGATCGCCAGCAAGCCGTTCTCATAGTTTCTGGCGGCGCGGGATGTCCCGTCGCCGCGCTCACCATGGCACAACTGGCAGTAAAATTTAAAGACGATACTGCCGCGGATTTCCGGTTTGTTCATCTCGGCCCGCACGGTGGAGCGCGACTCCACCGCGTAGGCCGAGGTGCTCAGGCTGAGCACACAACCGAGTATGATGGCAAGTTGAGTAATAGCGTACTTGATCACAGCACTTCGATCTCCATGTACATTTCCGGATGAATGGCGCATTCCACGGGTACGATTCCAGGCTTGTCAAAGGTGACGGCACGGAAATTGCCTTTGCGGAAGGAGCCCAGGTCGAAATTTTTCACGTCCGACAAGGAGTAGATGTTGTGAAAAAACCGGTCTTCGTTGCGAAAATTGATGGTGTCACCAACCTTGATTTTAAGGGTTTCCACTTGTTGTTTGTCGACGACAAAGGATTTGTGAAACTGGGAGATGGTATATTCTTCCGCCATCGCAGGCATGGCGCATGCCAGTGCCACCAGACAGAATACCGATTTTAATTTTACGGTGAGTGAAATTGACATTGTCATGCTCCTTAATTAGGTAACCGTGGGATGGTGATTTCTGCGGGTTTGCCGGTAAGGCTCTTCAGAAACGCCACCAAGTCCGCTTTTTCCTGCGGGTTTAGATTCAACGGTTCCATATTCGGGTCCAGGTTAGCCTTGTCCTGACCGCCGTTATTGTAGTGTTCGACTACCTCATCCAGAGTTTTGTACGCGCCATTGTGCATATACGGAGCGGTGAGTTCGATGTCACGCAAGGTGGGCGTCTTGAAAGCGCCCTTTAATACCTTTACCGGCACCTTGGCGAAACGGCCATCGTCCTTGTTATCCTTCAAGCCGATATTGTGAAAGCCATCGTCCAGGAAATTGAATCCCTGGTGGCATACAACGCAATTCGCTTTGCCTTCGAACAGTTCAAAACCTCTTTTAGCGGCGACGCTCACCGCTTTGCCGTCGCCCATGCGCCAGCGGTCGAACGGCGATTCGGTGGAGACCACGGTGCGCTCGAAACTGGCGATTGCCTTGGCCAGCGTTTTTTCCGTAATGCCTTCGCCGGGGTACGCTTTCTCAAATAATTCAACATAACCGGGGATTTTGGCCAATTCCTTGAGCAGGGCTTTCATGTCCTTGTGCATTTCCACATCGGCCTGGATCGGGCCCAGGGCTTGTTCTTCAAGCGAACGGAACCGACCGTCCCACATCTGCAATTTGTTGTAGGCAGTGTTCAGGATGGTAGGGGTAGATCGTTCCAGCACTTTCATGCCATCACCGAGCGCGGTGGGCAGACCATCGCTCCAACCCATGGCGGGATTGTGGCAGGTCGCGCAACTGATCCATTTGGAGCCGGACAAGCGCGGATCAAAGAAAAGCATCTTGCCAAGCGTTACCCGCTCGTTGGTTGGTTTGTTATCGGCGGGCGCCGGCACCGTGTGTGGACGCAAATAGGGATCGCTGTCAGTTTTGGCATCAACTGCCATGGATAATACGACGGCGGTAGTGAACACTGACACCAGCAATACCAACGTGCCAGAACGGTTACCTAACTGCATTGTTATTCTCCTTATTGTATAACCCTAGTGTTAACTGAGCATTGCCAGGCTGAAGGGTGACGATGGTGTGGACGTGTACTACCTTGATTCCCGTCAGCCGCTAATCAATTAATTTAGTGTGTTATTTCTTATCTTCGCGAGTGAGCGTCACCGGGGTGACGATGGCTTACGAAGCTCACTACTGCCGATATCGGCGACACAATTTTTAAACTTTAGCGAATTTGTACATTAATTAATTAACCTCATATAAAAATTGGCAACCTGTGTGGTTACTACGTTCAGTGGTAAGGCATAGATTCATATGATAAAAAAGGCGACTATAGAGGAAACTACGGGGATTTAGCTGAAACCTAGTTGTTGTTTGTTTTTGCCGAGGCAACCAAAAGATTACCATTTCAGTATTGATTAAAGTGGGTGAGAGATTTACTATGACTCATCAAATATTACCATATTGGTATGGATTATATGGGTAGCGATCAAGCGACGGCATCGATGAAGATTTGCCGGGTTTTTGGGGAATCACAGCGCTGTTACCGGTAATGGCCATGGGTCACCGGCGAGATGTGTTCTCCCTTGGCGGCCCAATCCCGGCAAACGTCCTGGAGGCGTTTCCCGTCGCCTCATCCCAGTATTTAGCGATAGACCTTAGAGTAATCCTGGAAGCGAATAATGAATAATGACGTGCATGTAGTTGATAATCTGATCGGTCGGGACTATGAACACGGTTTTGTCACCGATATCGAGTCGGATACGCTGGCCCCCGGTCTGAGCGAAGATGTGATTCGGTATATTTCCGAGAAAAAAGCAGAGCCTGAATTCATGCTGCAGTGGCGCTTGCAGGCCTACCGGCATTGGTTGACCCTGCACGAACCTGACTGGGCCCAGTTACGCCACCCGCCGCTGGATTATCAGGAAATTTCTTACTATTCGGCACCCAAACAAGGGGGCAAGAAACTGCAAAGCCTGGATGAAGTCGATCCGGAAATCCTGGATACCTACCGGAAACTGGGTATTCCCCTGGAAGAGCAGATGCTGTTGGCCGGCGTCGCGGTGGATGCGGTGTTTGACAGTGTGTCGGTGGTGACCACGTTCAAGGAGAAACTGGCGGAAGCCGGTGTGATTTTCTGTCCGATATCCGAAGCGGTACGCGAACACCCGGAGCTGGTGCAGAAATATCTGGGAACGGTGGTTTCGCAGCGCGATAATTTTTTTGCCGCCCTCAACTCAGCGGTGTTCAGCGATGGTACTTTTGTGTACATCCCCAAGGGCGTGCGTTGCCCCATGGAGCTGTCGACTTATTTCCGAATCAATGAAGCCAAGACCGGGCAATTCGAACGCACCCTGATCATTGCCGATGCCGGCAGTTACGTCAGCTATCTGGAAGGCTGTACCGCGCCCAGTCGCGATGAAAACCAGTTGCATGCCGCGGTGGTGGAGCTGGTGGCGCTGGAAGATGCCACCATCAAGTATTCTACGGTGCAGAATTGGTATCCCGGTGATCGGGACGGCAAAGGTGGTATTTATAACTTTGTCACCAAGCGTGGTGACTGCCGGGGTGATCGCTCGCGCATTTCCTGGACCCAGGTGGAAACCGGTTCCGCCATTACCTGGAAATATCCCAGCTGTATCCTGCGCGGCAACGAATCCATCGGCGAGTTTTATTCCGTAGCGGTGACTCGCGGCAAGCAACAGGCGGATACCGGTACCAAAATGATTCATATCGGGCGCAATACCTCCAGCACCATCGTATCCAAAGGCATTTCGGCGGTGCAGGGCAGCAACGCTTACCGTGGCCTGGTACGTATCGGTCAGCGGGCCGCCAATGCGCGCAATCACACCCAGTGTGATTCGCTGCTCATCGGCGACCAATGCAGCGCACATACTTTTCCCTATATTGAGGTGCGCAATCCAAGCGCCAAAGTGGAGCATGAGGCGACCACCTCCAAGATCGGTGAAGATCAACTGTTCTACTGCCGGCAACGGGGTTTGTCCGCGGAAGAGGCCGTGGCCATGATCGTCAACGGTTTTTGCAAGGAAGTGTTCAAGGAGCTGCCGTTGGAATTCGCGGCGGAAGCCCAGAAGCTGTTGAATGTGACACTGGAAGGTACCGTGGGCTAGCGATATTGGTGATGATATTGGTGGGTAGCAATCAATTACACAGGATTTAGAGTATATGTTGTCAATAAAAAATTTACAGGCGGCGGTAGACACCACCCCGATACTCAAAGGTTTGAATCTGGAAATCGGTACCGGTGAAGTGCATGCCATCATGGGGCCGAACGGTTCCGGCAAGAGTACTCTGGCCCATGTGTTGACCGGCCGTGACGGATATCAAGTGACCGGTGGTAGCATGCTGTTCGAAGATCAGGAGCTTGCGGAACTGTCCGTGGAACAACGCGCGCACCTGGGTATCTTTCTTGCCATGCAATATCCGGTGGAGTTGCCCGGCGTCAATAACATGATATTCCTTAAAGAAGCGTTGAACCGTATTTTACAGGCACGTAACGAGGCGACCTTGGATGCGGTAAGTTTTATGAAACGCCTCAATGAAACCGCCAAGAAGGTCAACATGGACCCCGCGTTGCTGAAGCGCAATGTGAATTCGGGCTTTTCCGGCGGTGAAAAGAAACGTAACGAGATCTTTCAAATGGCGTTGCTGGAGCCGAAACTGGCGATCCTGGATGAAACCGATTCCGGATTGGATATCGATGCTTTAAGGATTGTCTCGGAAGGGGTAAACAAGCTACGCGATCCGTCCCGCTCCATGATCATTGTCACCCATTATCAGCGCCTGTTGGACTATATCGAACCGGATTTCGTGCATGTACTGGCGGGAGGACGCATCATTCGTTCGGGTGACAAAACGCTGGCTCGGGAGTTGGAACAAAAGGGCTATGCCTGGCTGGTCGATGAGGTCGCGGCATGAACACGTCCGCCCAGGCGAAGCATTGGTATCAGCAGGTAATGGCGGAAAGCGCGCCACAACCGTTGGAGTCGCAGTTGCCCTGGTGGCAACAGGTGCGGCGGCAGGCACGTGAAAGTTTCGCGCGTGTGGAATTTCCCACGCGTAAACACGAAGCCTGGCGCTATACGCCGCTGGATAAGTTGTTGCAGCAAAGTTTTGTACCCGCGACGCGGGACCCGAGCTTAACCTTGGGGCAGTCACGGCCGGATCTGGCGATTCCAGGCCTGGATGCTTACCGCATGGTATTCGTGAACGGTCATTTCGATGCCGATGCGTCGCAGCTCGCAGGGCTGCCCGCGGGGGTGACACTGACCAGCATCGCGACACTGCTGCATGAGCAGCCGCAGAAACTGGCGGCGCTCTATCAGCAACTGGACACGGCGTCGGACAACGCTTTCTCCGCGCTGCATACGGCGCTGTCCACGGATGGTTTGTTTATCCATGTGGATGAGAACGTGCATGTGGACAAACCCGTCGAAGTGGTATTCGTCGCCGCTCCCGGTGAACAGGCAGTGACCTCGGTGCCCGGTATTATCGTTTCCCTTGCGGCCGGCGCCCGGGCCACATGGATCGAACGCTACACCAGTACCGGTCAGTCTTTTTATTTTCAAAATGTTCTGGCGCGGATTGCGCTGGGGCCGGGCGCCAAGCTGGATCATTACCGGGTGGTAGCGGAGCATGCCGACGCCTACCATTTATCGACAATCCACGTCCGGCAACAGGCGGCGAGTGACTACCGCGCCATGACCATGCATTTGAACGGCACTTGGCTGCGTTCGGACTGGCAGGTGGACCTGTTGGGTACGGACGCGCTGAGTTCGCTCACCGGCCTGTGTCTGGTCAATGGCAGTCAATTGTCCGACGTGCATACCCGGATAAACCATAGCGTGCCGGCATGCAAAAGTTACGAAAATTTCAAAAGCCTGCTGTTGGGTAACGGCCGCATGGTGTTCGATGGCAGTATTAAAGTGCAGCCCCAGGCCCAGCAAACCGAAGCAGTGATGCGCAACGATAATCTGATGCTGTCCGACGATGCGGAAGTGGATACCAAGCCGCAACTGGAAATCTTTGCCGACAATGTCAAATGCAGTCACGGTACCACGGTGGGTCAATTGGATGCGGAGCAGTTGTTTTACCTGCGCTCCCGGGGTATCGACCGGCATACCGCCAAACAAATGTTGTGCCAGGGATTCTTGGGGGAAATAACGGCAGCCTGCGCGTTGCCGGAACTGCGCGCTTACGCGGAGCACGCCATTGCGGACGCCCTGGCGGCGGCCTCCGGCGCATAGCGCATTGAGTGAGGTTAACTATGGAAAACGAGATGATGCAAATCCGATCGGCAACTGCAGTTGAAACCGCCACCGACGCCGGTGACGAGAGTGCCGTCAGGTCCCTGCAGGACCAGATCATTGCCATGATGCGCACAGTTTATGATCCGGAAATTCCCGTGAATGTCTATGATTTGGGACTGATCTATCGTGTCGAAATCAGCGCTGACATGGATGTGGCCATTGATATGACATTGACCACGGTGGGATGTCCGGTGGCGCATATCATGCCGGGGCAGGTGCAGACCGCGGTAGCCGGAATCCCGGGGATCAATAGCGTAACGGTGAATCTGGTATGGGATCCACCATGGACCCAGGATAAACTGTCTGATATCGCCCGCCTCGAGCTGGGATTGATGTAGAGCATAGCGCCAAGCAGGAGTGTGAACAAAATGCCGATTACTATGACGGAAGAAGCAGCCAGACACGTGCAGAAAATGTTGGCGACGCGCGGCCATGGCTTGGGTTTACGCCTGGGCACGCGCGCGTCCGGTTGTACTGGTTACGCCTATGTGGTGGACTACGCGGATGAGGTCGCGGCCGATGATGTGGTGTTTGAAAGCCGGGGCGTAAAAATTATCGTCACGCAGACAAGTCTGGCACACCTGGACGGTATGGAGCTGCATTTCGCCAGGAATAATATGCTCAATGAGGGTTTTGAATTCCGCAATCCCAATGTCAAGGATATGTGCGGCTGCGGCGAATCCTTTAACGTCGCTTGAGCTTACCGGAGAGTATTGAGAAATGACCCTCAACGAATTGGTCGATATGTTTGAAATGCTCGGTGACTGGGAGCAGCGCTATCAGTTTATTATAGAACTGGGGGAATCCTTGCCACCGATGCCCGCGTCGGCGCAAACGGATGTCAATAAGGTCAAGGAATGCATGAGCCAGGTATGGGTGCAGGCGGACTGGCTGGATCGTGATCAAGAGACGATCACGTATCAGGGTGATTGTGATACCAGTATTATCAAAGGTGTACTGGCGCTGTTGATGCAGCTGTGTGAGGGTAAGACCGCGCGCGAGATTGAACGGCTCGATGTGGACGAGGTGTTCAAACGTCTCGGCCTGGATCAACACCTGTCGCCGAACCGGCATGTTGGTGTGTACGCCATGGTCAGGCTCATGAAAAAACAAGCACTGGCGTTGCAGCCGCAGACAGTCACCGAGTAAGAAAAATCCTGTGGGCATCGGCCCGAGGTGCGCGACGCTCCATCGTGGCGCATATAGCGTACAGATATAGAGCAAATAGCCAAGCAGCTTCGCCATTGATTTCCCTCCACCGCAATCGCTGGCGGGAACGGGGCATCACCTTCATTCGCATCGCGACCAAACCCGCAAGTTGCACCTGATCCCGTTAAAAAAAACATCGCGACTAAGCTGGAAAAGTTATCCGTGGTAAAAATCATAAAAAAATTTTATAGGTCCGCGTTGGTAGTTTCCGCCTTGAATTCGAAATAGCCGGCCTCTATGTTGCGGGTAAGAAGCTTTACCCAGGTAACTCACCACCCAAAGGAGATACTGACATGTTTGGTAGTCTGAGAAATTTCGAAGGCAGCCTGCTGGATGAGGTTCGGCGCATGCAACGGGACATGGATCAACTGTTTGGCGGCAACGCTTGGCCCAGTAGCATCCGTGCGGTCGCGAAAGGTACCTACCCGCCGCTGAATATCGGCAG